>JAFGLX010000043.1 GCA_016927795.1 Candidatus Omnitrophota bacterium | reverse complement strand
TTTCGCATTTCGAATTTATGTTAATATATAACTTTATTCAACGGGTATTCGATAATTCCCTGCGCTCCGGCTTTTTTAAGGCGCGGGATAATTTCTTTCACGACCTCTTCGTCAATTATGGTATCCACGTCAAACCACCCGCTTTGTGAAAGCGAAGAAACGGTGGGCCTTTTCATGGCGGGCAGAATGCCTAGTACTTTTTCCAGGTCTTTTTTAGCCACATTCATCTTAAGTCCCACCTTCTGCTCGGCCAGTATGGCGCCTTTCAGTAGAAGCACTATTTTTTCTATTTTTTTCCTTTTCCAGGAATTTTTCCATGCCTTCGTGTTCGCTATAAATTGCGTTGTTGATTCGCATATGGTATCAACTATACGCAAACCGTTGGCTTTAAGGCTCGCGCCTGTCTCGGTGACCTCTACTATCGCGTCAACACCCATTCTGGTCTTAACTTCGGTGGCGCCCCAGCTGAACTCGACATCCGCCGTCACGCCTTTTTTCTTAAGATATGACCTGGTAACGTTAACCAGTTCCGTAGCTATGGTTTTGTTCCTGAGGGCCTTTATGTCTTTTATGGAGGAATTTTCCGGCACTGCCAGTACCCACCGCACCGGTTTAAGGCTTTGTTTAGCGTATATAAGGTCGGCCACCTTTACCACCTTGGAGTTATTTTCAAGTGTCCAGTCCCTGCCGGTGATACCGCAGTCTATTATGCCGCTCTCAACATAACGCGACATTTCCTGTGCCCTGAAAAGCACCGCCTCAATTTCCATATCGTTTACAGAGGGAAAATAACTTCTTTCGGAAATTGTTATCATAAAGCCCGCTTTTTTGAAAAGCTTAACGGTAAGCTCCTGCAAACTCCCCTTCGGTATGCCCAATTTTATTTTCATTTTTATATACTTTCTATTATTTTCTTACTTATGAGGTTTTTACTCTTTTTACGTGAATATATTTTTTCGCTCTTTTTTATGCGCGTTTTGGGGTTTATAACCCATTTTTTTCTTATTTTTATACTCTTTTTCCTCTTTTTCATCAAAAAGCTATTATATTATATTGTTATTATTCCATTGTGTCAAGATAATTACCCATGGGGGGCTATTTCACTGCCTTAAGCGTAAAAAGGCGTGCTTTTTATGGAGGAAAGTGTGTGACCCCGGGTTCAAACCCTGGGAACCCTGCGGGCATAGGTTATATATATCTTACGGCAAGAACGGGTGAAATGTTAACGTTAAAAGGCCCTTTGAGCCTCCCTTTTTTTATCAAATAACCTTTTTAGAAAGTCAGTTTGAGATTTGGCTTTTTATGTGTCCTTTTATAGTGTAAAAAAAGCCTCATATAGTTATCGGACAGGCCTTTTGTTATATCCAGTTTTAGAGAGCGCGCTACACTGTTTATATCCCTTTTTGAGGCTTCTATCTCGACATAATAGCCCATGTGCGGAAGCCTGTCTAGGCACACCTTAGCATTTTTATATTTATACGTTTCCCTGATTTTTTCCTTTTTAAAATCCCGCGTGAAGCCAAGCCTTCTTAATAAACTGTCGAATAACTCGCCGTCATTTACCTCTATCTCGAATTCATCGCAGACCTTATATATACGGCCTTTCGGGCCGACGGAAGATTTTTTAAGCGTAAAGATATACTTGCCGCCGACCGATCGCAGTCTTATGGCTTCCGCGTTCTGTGTTTTAAGATAACATCTATAATATACGTCCTTTTCCAGTCTTCTTGAAATAAGCCTGGCGCGCATCACTATAAGACGTTTTCTTATTGCGGCGGGGGAATTTACCTTAAATTTAGTCTCGATCTCCGTACCCATGCGCTTATTATATCAGAACGGCACGTTTATTTAAAGTTTTTAGTACTATTCGGCCTCATTTAGCGGCTTGTTTCCTCTTGCTAAAGGTAATCAAAACACATATAATAAAGTTTTCAAAGGAGGCCTGAGATGTTAAATTATCTGAGAAAGAAAATTGTGGCGAAAAGGATTTTGTGGATTCTCGCGATTATAATAATACCGGCTTTTGTTTTGTGGGGCACGGAAAGCCTGTCAAAAAGAGACTCCTCGCTTAAATACGTAGGCGTTATAGAGGGGGAGAAAATACCTCTCGATAAATTCGTAAAAAGTATAAATGATGTGCGGATAGGGCTTTTCCTAAATTATTTCAACCAGCCTGAAGTGCTGGATAAAATCAATGGGGACAGAAAACTTCTTAACCGTCTGGCATGGGAAAACTTGATGATACAGACGAAGGCCAAAAAGGAAAAGACATCTATACCGGATAGCGCCGTTGTGGGCTTTATCACCAGACACCCTTTTTTCTTGAGAGGCGGGATATTCGATGAGAAATTGTATAACTATATACTTAAAAACAGTCTGCGTATACAACCTCGCGGCTTTGAGGAAAGTGTGCGTAATTTCCTTTTAACTGCGAAATACAAGGCCGACATAGTAAAAGATGTAGTTGTCACCGACGAGGAATTATTTAATGCTTACAAAAATGAATTTGAAAAAGCTAAGATTTACTATGTAATAGTGGATAAGGATATTTTAAAAAAATACACGGATGTTCCCGCGGACGAAATAAGCATGTTCTACCGGCAAAACAGTAAAATGTTCATGGAGCCGGAAAGGGCTATTCTGCAGTATATAGCCTTTCCTCACAAAGAAAGCGGGGAGAAAGAAAAGGTGCTCGCCGAAATGCGGAATGTGTATGAAAAATTAAAAAAGCGACCTTCGAAATGGGACAATATAGCCAAATCGCTTAATTTAAAGGTCGGGGAAACGTCGCCTTTTTCCAAAGATGACGTAGGGATTCCCGATATAGCTACTACTTATGACCTTTCCGTTCTCACGGCGAAATTGCGTCCCATGGCAGAGGTCCTGCCCCTGATCAGCGAGCGTGACAAAGGGGTCTCTTATATTATAAGGGTAAAAAGACGGCTTCCTCCCCGCATGAAGACGGAGGAAGAAGCTGCTTATTATATAACAGAAATACTTAAAGACAGAAAAGCGGAGTCGCTGGCCAGTGAAAAAGCTGAAAATATATATAAAAAAGCGGTATCCGCCGAAACGTCCATTAATGAGGTGTCGGAAAAAAATAACCTCAAATTACGGCAGACTGACTTCGTATCCAGATTTGACTATATAGAAGAAATTGGCGAAGCGTACCCTATAGTTGAAGAAGCGTCCAAGCTTAAGCCAGGAGAAATATCGCCCCCGATAAAGGTACGGAAGGGATTTGCCCTTATAGAACCTGTGGCCTTTCAGCGTGTGGACAAAAACGAGTTTGAGAAAGAAAAGGAAACTTACAGAAACAAGGTTCTTTCGGCAAAGAAAATGAAAGCACTGCAGGATTGGCTGAATAAAATAAACGCCAACTCGTCGCTTAATGTCGATTTGGATAAAATATAAACTCTTGCCTGAAGCCTTTGTTATTTAAGAAAGGTTTTTAACTCCCTCATAAACTGCGATATATCCCGGAATTGCCGGTAGACGGAAGCGAACCTCACATAAGCTATTTCATCCAGTGCGCGCAGGGATTTCATGACCATTTCGCCTATGGTTTTCGATTTTACCTCTTTGGCAAACTTGTTTTGAAGCTGGGATTCTATTTTTGACACTATGTTGTCCAGCCTCTCCAAGCTTATAGGCCTTTTTTCACAGGCCTTCATCATGCCATTAAGAATCTTCTGCCTGTCGAACGGTTCTCTGCGGCCATCCGACTTAACAACCATAATATTGACTTCTTCCACGTACTCATACGTAGTATATCTTTTATGGCACTTGAGGCACTCCCGTCGCCTCCGGACACCCTGGTTATTCCTTATAGAACGGGAGTCTACCACTTTATCTCTTTTTCCGCGGCAGTAAGGGCACTTCATCTCGACTCGCTTTTACACTTAAATCCCGGACTCTAACTCGAGGTTACAGGCCAGTGGTTTTCTGAGTTTTAAGTTTAAATCTAAAACTTATAACTACTAACCCCCAAAAACCCTGGAACTTAGAACCTATAACTTAAAACCTCTAGCTTATATATCTTGAATTAAAAGTTTAGGGTTTAGAGTCCTTTTTCAGCACTCTAACTTTTACTTTGGCCTCTTTAAGAAATTCTTTTGACATCTTATCTGGATAGTGTCCGGATATTATTATTTCTTTTATCCCTGCGTTAATAAGCATTTTGGCACAGATGATACAAGGCTGGGTAGTCGCGTAAATTTTTCCTCCTTTTACGCTTACTCCGTGAAGGGCTGCCTGTAGAAGGGCATTCTGTTCGGCGTGAAGTCCGCGACATAACTCATGGCGCTGGCCGGAAGGGATCTTCAGCTTCTGGCGCATGCATCCTGTCTTTTCGCAATGTTTTATATTTGACGGGGCTCCGTTATAGCCTGTGGCGAGTATCCTTTTTTCCTTTACCAAAACGGCTCCTACTTCTCTTCTAAGGCATGTGGAACGCTTGGCCACGAGCTTGGCTATCGACAAAAAATACTCATCCCATCCGGGTCTTCGTGTTTTAACTTTCATCGGCGGTTCAGGTTTTTTATTAACTCTCCGTAAAACGGGAATTTGCGGGTAAGCGACATTACCTCTTTTTTAACCGAGGTCAGCTTCTTTTTGTCCGTCGGATTTTTTAAAACCGTATCTATAAAACCCGCGATTTTCGCCATTTCCTTAGTGCCCATGCCACGCGTCGTAAGGGCGGGAGTGCCTAACCGCAAACCGCTTGTGACAGCCGGGCTTCGCCTGTCGAAAGGAATAAGGTTTTTGTTTACGGTTATTCCCACGCTGTCCAGCACATCGGCCGCGTATCTGCCCGTAATTCCCGTTCCGGAAAGGTCCATCAAAAGAAGGTGATTATCAGTACCCCCTGATACAATTCTGTATTTAAACGAAGAGAGGGCTCCTGAAAGGGCTTTGGCATTTTCAATAACCTGTCTCTGGTATTTTTTAAAAGACGGTTTTAGCGCTTCTTTAAAACATACCGCTTTCGCCGCAATCACATGCATAAACGGCCCTCCTTGAATGCCGGGGAATATTTCCCTGTCTATTTTTTTGGCGAATCTCTTTTTACAAAGAATCATTCCGGAGCGGGGGCCACGTAAAGTTTTATGTGTTGTCGTCGTGACGAATTCCGCGTACTCTACCGGGTTCGGGTGAAGGCCGGCCGCAACAAGACCGGCGATATGCGCCATATCAACCATAAGGAATGCGCCCGTTTTATCGCATATTTCCCTGAATTTCTTAAAATCTATAATTCTGGGGTAGGCGCTGGCGCCTGCGAGTATCATCTTCGGTTTATGCTCCATCGCAAGACTTAATATACGGTCATAGTCTAACCTTTCGGTCGTCCTGTCTACGCCATAGGGTATGATTTTAAAATATTTGCCGGAAAAGTTGAGGGCATGGCCATGTGTGAGGTGGCCACCGCACCTAAGATCCATGGACAAAACCGGATCGCCAACATTAAGCATGGAAAGGTAAACAGCCATATTAGCCTGAGAGCCTGAATGGGGTTGGACATTCACGTGCTCTGCGCCGTAAAGCTTTTTCGCTCTTTCAATAGCCAAATTTTCCGCCATATCCACAAACTCACAGCCTTTGTACCAACGTTTTCCCGGATAGCCCTCGGCGTATTTATTTATCATAACGCTTGCTTCCGCTTCAATAACGGCCGTTGAGGCGAAATTCTCGCTTGCTATTAATTCGAGTTTCCCATTCTGCCGGTTTGTCTCGTTTAATATTGCGTTAAAAATTTCCCGGTCGGTTTTCCTCAAACATCTCATCTTTTATTCTCCAGAGCTTTAATTTGTTTCACGCGCCTTCCATGCCTGCCCCCCAGGGCCTCCGTAGCAAGCCACGTGTCTACGATACGTTTGGCCTGTTTAAAGTTTATGTATTTGGCCGCAAGGCTAAGCACATTTGTATCGTTGTGCAATCGTGAGGTTTTAGCCTGCCTTACGGTATTGCACACGCCTGAACGTACATTGCGCAGTTTATTGGCTATAATAGCCATTCCTATGCCGGTTTTGCATATAAGAATGGCCCTGTCGGCTTTACCGCGGGAAACTCTCTTAGCGACCTCGTACCCTATTAACGGATAGTCACAGCCGGCCTCCGAATGAGTACCCATATCTTCAACCGCATGCCCCTTTTCAGCCAGATGCCTTTTAAGAAATTCCTTTAATTTAAAACCACCGTGGTCACATCCTATAGCTATTTTTGCAGCCATTCTAAAAATCCTTCCATAGAATCTTTTATTATGCCGAAAACTTCCCTGTAAAATTCGATAGGTTTTCCTATAGGGTCTTTTATGGAATTGTTCCTGTGCTTACGCTCCGAAGAGAACGATCTTAAAAGATATGTTTTGCCCTCGGCGTCGGGAGACATATTTAAAACTGTCTCTTTATGGTGAGGCTCCATTACAAGGATTATATCGGCATTGTCTATGTGAATTTTGCTAAGTTTTGAAGCCACGTAACCTGATACGTCTATGCCATGTTCTTTCATAACCTGTATTGCCTCATCCGTCGGACGGGCACCGTTTGAGGCGTATGTCCCGGCCGAAAGGACAAGGGTGTCGCTGGCATCTATGTCCTTTAACCGTTTCGCCAGATAACCTTCCGCCATTATGCTCCTGCAACTGTTTCCTGTACAGATAATAAGTATTTTCTTTACCGGTTTCGCGTTTTCACCCATCTAGTCTGTCCCTCTCCTTTTGTTCTGTAATCCTAATTACATACGCTTCCATATATCCGCTATTTCCTCTTCGGATATGGCGCCTTTTCTCAATACCTTATACGAAGGCTTCGTTACCTCAAGCACAGTCGATTCCATGCCGAATTCCGTCTTGCCGCCGTCCAACACAAGATCTATCATATCCCCGAGCTTGTCCAAAATCTCCCCTGCTTCCACAGGAGGCTTTTCGCCTGATATGTTAGCGCTCGGCACCGCAAGCGGCACTCCGCTTTCGGATATAAGCGTCTTGGCTATGTTATTCTTCGGCATTCTAAATCCTATTTTTCCCGTCTTCGAGAAAACGACGGGTTGTTTAGATTCATTAAAGACGCCGGGATCCGTGATTTTTATTATTAACGTGAGCGGCCCGGGCCAGAAATTTTTTATAAGTTCCTCGACAAAAGGTGTCATCCGGCAACCCATCTCCTTTATAGAATCGATACTCGCTATATGCATTGTAAAAGGTTTGTTTCTGGGCCGCTTTTTAATGTCGTACAACCTGTCCATCGCCTTATTATTCAAAAAATTGGCCCCTATACCGTAAACTGTCTCCGTAGGAAACGCCACTAACCCGCCGTCACGCAAAAGGGTAGCGGCAAATCTTATAACGTCCTCTTCGGGGTTTATAGGGTCGACTTTCAGTACCTTTGTATCCAGCATTAAAACTTTATGTTATATTCCGACCGATAACGCCGCCCTGCAGCGGCTTTCAGGCGGGTAAAACCGTTATGAAATTTTTTTGTTCTTCTCTGCTACGCTTTTTGCGAGTTCTCTTTTAAAAGCCTTGAGTCTTTTCTT
>JAFGLX010000042.1 GCA_016927795.1 Candidatus Omnitrophota bacterium | reverse complement strand
TGCCTCTGTGACGTACATGTTACCCGGCCCTACTATTTTATCCACCTTCGGAATAGTTTTTGTACCGAAAGCCAGCGCTCCTATTGCCTGTGCGCCGCCTATTTTATATATCTCTTCAACCTTAAGAAGGTTCGCCACAACAAGAATATAAGGGTTTATCGAGGCGAACTTGTTGGGCGGCGATACAAGAACTATTCTTTTAACGCCGGCTATCCTGGCCGGCAGGACCGTCATATAAACGCTCGAAACAAGCGGGACTGTTCCGCTGGGCACGTAGACACCGACACTTTCTATCGGGCTCAGCTTTTCGCCGAGCATCACCCCATCTTTGCCCTTGGTTCTCCAGGATTTTCTTATCTGCTTTTTATAAAATTTGTCTACATTGTCCATCACCGTCTTTAAGGCCGTTACTATCTCGGGCTTTATATCCTGGTAAGCGCCCGATGTTTCGCATTCTGTAACACGTATGTTCTTCGACGTTATTTTAATCTTGTCGAATCTCTTTGTATATTTACTGACGGCTTCGTCGCCATAAAGCCTTACGTCGTCTAATATTTTTTTGACGCTTTCGGTAAGCCTCTTTTTGAAATACAAACTCCGGTCAACGAGCCTCCGGTAATTCGTACTCCCTATTTTAACAAGCTTCATTCTTTTCTCCCGATTTTATTCACGGCCAGCGCTTTAGCCAGCTTTAGGGCATCCTCAAGGCCTGTAGGGTTCTTGCCTCCGGCTTGAGCGAAATCGGCCCTTCCTCCGCCTGAACCGTCTATTATCCTCGACATCTCCCTAACACAAGAGGACGCGTCTATACCTGCTTGGAGCAGGTCTTCGGTAACCGACACGACAATGAACGCTTTCCCGTCCCTACGACTGGCAAGCGCCACGAAAACATTTTTTTCCCTGGACCTGATTTTATCGGATAGGGCTCTCAATACCGCAATATCCGCGTTGTCTATTATTTCTGCTATAATTTTTGTATCCTTTATCCTTTCGGATTTTTTGATCAATAAATCTATGTTTTCCTCTGCTTCTTTAAGTTTCCTGCGAGCAGCCTCTTTCTCCTCTTCCTTTATCCTTGAGATTTCGGCGTTTTTCCTTTTTTCCTCTTCGTTTTTCTTCACCCATTCAACAGCGTTTTCAGAGGTAAGCGCCTCTATTCTCCTTATGCCGGAAGCCACCGAGCTTTCACGCGTTATCTTAAAAAGGCCGATGTCTTTTGTGTTGCTAACATGTGTCCCGCCGCAAACCTCATTGGAAAAATCACCGGCAGAGACTACCGTCACTCTCTCGCCGTATTTCTCGCCGAATAAAGCCATGGCTCCGCCTTTACGGGCTTCTTCCAGCGTTTTCTCCTCTTTTTTCACTTCTATTCCCTTATTTATATAATCGTTAACTATTGACTCCACCTTTTCAAGCTCCCTTTCGCTAAGCTTTTTCATGTGGGTAAAATCAAACCGCAGCCTGTCGCCGGCGACCATCGAGCCCGCCTGATGAACGTGTTCGCCAAGGACTTTGCGCAGCGCGCTATGCAAAAGGTGTGTTGCAGTGTGGTTTTTGGATATGTCTTCCTTGCGATGGCCGTTGATATTCATTAAGACCATATCGCCCTGCGCCAGTTTACCCTTTACAACCTCTGCTATGTGTATAATTTTACCGTCAACCTTTATGCTGTTCCGTATTTCAGCTATGCCGCTGTCAGAGCTTATACTTCCTGTATCGCCGACCTGGCCGCCTGATTCTGTATAGAAAAGTGCGCTTTGCGGGTTTGTCATGAGCTCGATTTTTTCCCCTTTTATGGCTTCACTGACGGCATGTTTCTCTTTCACCATAAGTTCTATTCTGGTCTTAAGAGGCATCGCTTTTGAGACATCGCAGGCTTTGGCCTTGGCAAACAGGTTAAGGGTAAATATATCCTCTTCGATTTTACTTTTTTTACGCGAAATCTCCCGTCTCTCCTCCATGAGTCTCGTAAAAGCGTCGGTATCAAGTTTTATTTTTTTAGCGCCTGCCTTGCTTTCAATAATCTCAAGCGGAATGCCATATGTGTCCACCAGTTTAAATATCTTATCTCCTTCAAGCAGGTTGTTTCTTACCCCATCAAGGTTTTCCTCTAAAATTGGCATAGCTATCGAAAGCGCGTGAGCGAATTTCTCCTCCTCTTCCTTTACCACAAGAGAAACCTCCTCTCTCTTTGTGTTAAGTTCCGGATAAACATCTTTCATGCTATCGGTTATTTTCGGCACCATGTTGTATAAAAAGGGTTCCCCTGCGTTACCGCGCATATACGCTTTTCTTATCAGCTTTCTTATCACATAGCCGCGCTCTTCGTTTGACGGCGCCACACCGTCCGCTATCGCGAACGTCACCGCGCGGATATGGTCGGCTATGGCGTTAAGGTCCCTTGTTCTTATTCGTGGACTATAGGTTCTTAACGCCTGTATGACGGGCGCAAAAAGGTCGGTTTCAAAATTTGTTTTTACGGACTGCATAACCGAACTTATTCTTTCAAGTCCCATGCCGGTATCGATATTCTTATTGGGAAGCGGCTCGAGCTTGCCATCTCCCTTTCTCTCGAATTGAGTAAAAACAAGATTCCATACCTCGACAAATCTCCCGCAACTACAGGAAGGATCGCAGTTTTTTTTCCCGCAACCTGTATCTTTTCCCCAATCATAAAAAATTTCTGAACATGGCCCGCACGGACCGTTCGGGCCTTCTTCGGGAGCGTTGCTCGGCCAGAAATTGTCCTTGGCGCCGAGTTTTACTATTTTTTTAGCCGGTATTTTCACCGATTCGCGCCAGATTTTGTAAGACTCCTCGTCATCCCGATAAACGGATACCCATAGTCTGTCTTCGCTTATGGAAAGCGCTTTAGTCATGAACTCCCAGGCCCATTCTATGGCTTCTTTTTTAAAATAATCACCGAAGGAAAAGTTCCCCAGCATTTCAAAAAACGTATGATGCGATGGTGTCTCTCCCACTTTTTCCAGGTCCCCGGTACGCAGGCATTTCTGGCAACTGGTTGCCCTTTTGAACGTGACGTTGTGCCCGAGGAATTGCTCTTTGAATTGGTTCATTCCTGCGCTTGTAAATAAAAGCGTCTGGTCAAATCTCGGTACCAGCGAGTCGCTCGGCACTACATCATGCTTTTTTGACCTGAAAAATTCCAGAAATTTTTTACGTATATCTTTGCTAAGCATCACGCAGCCTTTTTAACGGGCTTTCCCCATGAGGGGATGTTCTAATCAGTATTAGAAAATAATTCATTTAGCGTTTCCTCAATAATACCAAAATCAAAACCTCTTCTAGCAAGAAAATCAAAAAGTTTTTTTCGCGCTTTGGCCCTCGGCATATTTTTCAAAGTTTCAAATTTTCTTCGCGCTATCGTGGCGGCAACTTTGTCCTCGCCATCTTTTTTGTCAGGCATTGCCTCGGCTATAAGAGAATCCTCTATGCCCTTTTTCTTGAGCTCCCTTTTCAGTAAGATACTGCCTTTTGGGTTCGTACGCATGCGGGATTCCACCCATGCCTTGGCAAATCTTAAATCATCCACGATTTTTTTGTTTTTCAAAACCGATACTACATTTTCAACTACCACCCGGGCAAAACCCTTAAGCGCGAGTCTCTCTTTTAGTTCGGCTTCGCTGCGTAACCGTAAGCTAAGCAGACGACAGGCATATGCCATGGCTTTTTCATCGCTGTTTCTTTTCATCCACGCGTGGGGTTTTTCCCCTTACTCCAATATTGCGCAATTAGTTGGTGTAACCGATTTAGACCGAACTCTAATGGGACAAATTTTCTTTAACGGCGAAATATCCTCTGTCCGTTCTTACAAGTACAAGGCCTCTTGCTTCACTTGTAATCTTTTTATAATCGGTCAGATTTTTGATTTTTGTTTTATTTATCTCGCGTATCACATCCCCTTTTCTCAATCCGGCTTCATAAAAAGAACTGCTGGGTTCGATTTCGATTATCACGACACCCTCTTTATTTGTTAAACCCAACTGTCGGGCTATCTCGTCTGTAACGTCGGCAACTTCTATGCCTCTCCATTTTTCTACTTTCACGGTGGGCTCAAACACCTTCCCTTCGGTCATTTCCATTCTGGAGGGCCTTTTGCCTATTTTGGCTTTTATCTTTTTGGGTACCCTGTCTCTTATGATATCCAGCTCGACATCCTGGTTTATTTTTTTCGCCCCTATCTCCCTCATTACGTCATTTAGATTATTTACACCTTTCCCGTCTATAGCGGTTAAGATGTCTCCTTCCTTAAGGCCGGCTTTCTCGGCAGGGCTATCCGGCAATATGTCGGAAATCAAAGCGCCATTCTGATCGGGCAGATTAAAATATTCGGCTATTTCAGGTGTTATAGGCTGTATGCTCACGCCGAGCCAGCCGTAGTAGATTTCTTTTCCCTCTATAAGGTCACCGAGAATTGTTTTCGCTTCATTTATGGGTATGGCAAACCCAAGCCCCTGGTAACCGCCGCTTGTGGAAAATATTGCCACGTTTATGCCTATTACTTTCCCGCTAAGATCGCAAAGAGGCCCGCCGCTATTACCCGGATTTATGGCGGCATCTGTCTGGAGCATGTTTAGATATCCACTTTCGCCTTCCGGTGTCGGTATCTGCCTGTGTAGAGCGCTCACGACACCCACTGTAACAGTCGGTTCGGGGCTTTTTAGTATATGCCCGAAAGGATTACCTAAAGCTACTACCCATTCACCTACCTGCACAAGGTCCGAATTACCCAGTTCCGCATACGGCAGGTCCCTGGCGTTTATCTTTATTACCGCAAGGTCACGCCTTGTGTCGGAGCCTTTTACGGTACCTGCAAAACTCCTTCCGTCCGGTAACGCTACGTTTATTTTATCCGCGCCGTCTACAACGTGATAGTTTGTGAGTATTAACCCGTTTTTGTCAATAACAAACCCGCTTCCGAGCCCTTTCTGTTTGAATTCCTTCTCCGGTAGTTGTCCGAAAAAATCCTCAAAAAATTTCTCAAAAGGATCCTCCCCGCCGAAAGGGCTTCCCGGACCGAAACGCTTTAAATTAAACCTGGGCCTGCCAATCTCCAATTTTTGCGTTCTCTCTGTTGATATAGTCACCACCGAACCGCCCACCTTATCCGCTACATTTATGAACGCGTTCTGTATATCTAACTCGCCTTTTAAATTTTTTACGATAACTTTCGTTGGCGTAGTCGGCGTTTTCTGCGCCTGTCTTTCGGCTATGTTTTCTTTAGAAACTTTTTGATTGTTTAAAAAACGCCTTTTTTTGTTTATGTTTACGCCAATAACGAGACCCAACGCTATCAAAAATATGATCGTATAAAATATTGGCTTACGCATGTCTCTTATTCCCCTTCCCTTATAAGTCCGATTACCTCTTTTTCTATCTTATCTAAGATTTTAGCGTTTTCCTTAAGAAAGATTCGCGCGTTTTCTTTGCCCTGCCCTATCTTTTCCTCTCCATATGCGTACCAATTGCCTACTTTCTTAACCACACCTTTAGATTCGCCCATGTCTAATACGCTAGCGGCCCTTGATATGCCCTCGTCATACATTATGTCGAACTCCGCTTTCCTGAAAGGTGGCGCTACCTTGTTTTTTACAATACTGGCGCGTACCCTGCTACCGACCACTTCTTCGCCTTTTTTCAAAGATGCTATTCTCCTTAGATCTATTCTCACCGAGGCATAGAACTTCAGAGCCCTACCCCCCGGTGTCGTTTCCGGGTTACCCCACATGACGTTTATCTTTTCGCGTATCTGGTTTATGAAAACTACGCATGT
>JAFGLX010000041.1 GCA_016927795.1 Candidatus Omnitrophota bacterium | reverse complement strand
TCTTTATCGTGTGGATAATATATACTTTTTCTCTTCCGCTTCTTATTGTCTCACTCCTGCGCAATCCTCTGCCCGAGTTAAGTCCTGCGCTATGGAAAACAATAGCCATAATGATGCCTCTGGAGATAGGGGCACTATTATTGTATCTCCGGGCTTTAAAAATTTCCCCGTTGTCACTTGCGTTCCCGTTTTTAGGCCTCACGCCTGTATTTACTATATTGACGTCTTTTATCCTGCTAGAGGAGCGTCTTTCAGCGTGGGGCATAATAGGGGTGGCGATAGTATCCTTAGGCGCTTATCTTTTAAACGCCAGGTCGGCAAGGGAGGGGGTATTCGGTCCCGTAAGAAATATTTACAGGGAAAAAGGCGCTATATTAATGATTATCGTGGCTTTTATATACAGCCTTACTTCCGTACTTGGCAAAAAAGCGATTTTGGCCTCTAGCGCGGAATCATTCCCGGCTATTTATTACACAATCTTCTTCGTAATCATAACGCCTGTTGTATGTGTTAAGATATGCCTGGACTACCGACACACCGGCAGAAAAAAACCGTTTTTACTTCTTGGTGCCGAACAAAGAAAAAAAATCATGCTGTTTATCGCGCTGGGTCTTTCGTTCGCCGTCTCGATCCTTTTCCACTATAAGGCATTGTCTCTTACACGCGTATCTTATATGATTTCCGTAAAAAGGCTTAGCCTGGTAATCAGCGTGATCTATGGTGCGTTAATATTCAAAGAAGATGCCATCGGTTACAGGCTTCTTGGGGCTTTAGTAATGCTAGGCGGGGTATTGATTCTGTCGTTTATGCAATGACCATAAAATGAAACGCCGCCTGTCTTGCGTAGCCCGGCGGCGTTTATTGTTTATTAGCATTATGCCAAGGATGGCAACAGCCTAGTTTGGTTTTAACTTGGACCAGACAACTGGTCAGTTCGCTGTTGTCATCCAATATTTAGTATACCCTATTTTCGGCAAAAAATCAAGTTGACAACCAAGTGTATTTAGGGATAATAGGGTAGTGCACTTTAAAGCTTAATTGCTCAAAAAAGGTTTTAAGTGACAAAAAAAGTATGTACGCTTGTACTTCTGGCTGTCATGATTACCGTCTGCCTGGCAAGCTCCATAACGGTATATGTATTTGATACGCCGTTTGCGCATAGCACAATAGATTATTTTTCTTTCGCAGCGGCGCTTTTCCTGATTATAGACGGAGTATATAAAATTACAAGGTACAGAAACGAGCCGTATGTGCCCAATAATATGATAAGGCATATACGGATAATCATAGGCACGTGTGTTTTTACAATACATATTTTACAATATATATACGGCATATGACAGGTGACACTAAAATTTACAATGAATATATGGAAAAAAAGCGTTTTGCGTTCGAGTCAGTATGCAAACGTTGCGGGGAATGCTGCGGGCTCGTAGACGGCGATCCTTGTGTAAATCTAAAAAAGTATAAAGAAGGTGCATACTACTGTACGGTTTACGACGAAAGGCTTGGCATCCAAAAAACAGTGAGCGGTAAAATATTCAACTGCGTGTACATACGGGAAATAATAAAACACGGTTGCTTAAGGCCTAATTGCGCATATAATGACCTTTTTGCGCACCAAATATAAAAATCAATGGAATCCCATACGAAACATTATGGTTCAATATAAAAAACCGGAAGGAATTCATAAATATTACCCCTATGGTAGAAAAAGCGGTAAAGAAAAGCGGCATAAGAGAGGGCCTGTGCCTTGTCAACGCCATGCACATAACATTGAGTGTATTTATCTATGACGACGAAAGTGGGCTGCACAATGATTTTGAGGGATGACTTGAGGGGCTTGCTCCTCATGAGCCCGTATCCCAATACAAACACAATCTTACCGGCGAAGATAACGCTGATGCCCATTTAAAACGCACTGTGATGGGGAGGGAAGTAACGGTCGCGATTACAAAGGGCGAACCGGACTTCGGCCCCTGGAGCAAATTTTTTACGGGGAATTTGACGGTCGTAGAAAAAAACGTGTATAGATAAAAATAATAGGTGAATGAAGCACCTTAAAAACTAAAGGAGGTTTGCTATGAAGATGCGTATTGTATTTCTGGCAGCGACTGCTTCTATTTTCCTGTCACTTACAATTTTTGCATATTGTCAAGGTCCCAGCGGGTGGGAAAGAGCGCCCATGATGAACCCAAGATACGCAATGATGAATATGATTGGCGCCAAAATTGTAGCCACAGAAGACGGTGGCATAGTTATATTGGTGGGCAATAAGCTAATCAAATATGACAAAGAGCTCAATCTGGTAAAAGAAACGGAAGTAAAGGTGGATGTAGCGCCTCCTATGGGCAGGATGATGCCGCCGGCCGGAATGGACAACACAAAAGAATAAATAAGCACGAATGTTAGAGCTGCCCAACTGTGGCGGGGCTATAAGAAATTGCAAAATACTATTTTATGTACCTATACGGCAAAAATTCGGTTTTTGAACGCCTAAAAGCCGAGCCCGGAAGTGTGAGGGCTATTTTTTTCGAAGAAAATTTTTCTGACGAACGCATCACGCATCTCGCGAAACAGGCTAGGATTCCGACAAAATGGCTTAAAGCCAGGGATCTTGCCAAAATCAAACGTGCCGACAGGCTACAGGGTATCGTCGCTGAGGTGAAGGCGTTTTTATACATACCGTTTAAAAAACTGTTGCAATGTGCCGCGAAAAACGGTTATTCGCTCATATGTCTGGACAGCTTAAACGACCCGCATAATCTCGGTTCTATAATCAGAATAGCCGCTTGCTTCGGCGGTTTCGCGGTAGTGGTGCCGGAGCACGGCTCGTGTGAGGTAACCGATACGGTTATGCATGTCGCCTCCGGTGGGGAAAATTTTGTGCCCGTGTCACGGGTAACCAACATGACAACGTCACTTTTGCGTGCCAAGGAAGCAGGTTACTGGATAGCGGGAGCCGTCGTAAGTGGAGGAGAGGACATAACAAAGGTATCGCTGCCTTCCCCGCTATGCTTGGTTCTCGGTTCGGAGGGAAAGGGGATAAGACACGGGCTCGTAAAACATCTTGACTTAAAGATAACGCTCCCCATGAAGGGGGCGCCCCTATCCTTAAATGTGGCGATGGCATCGGCCGTTTTATGCTACGAAATCCTGCGTCAAAAATATTCGAAAGAGAAATAAAATATGCGCGACACAGGCGTAAAAAAGTGTATTGACTTCATAAGGGAAGCCGGCGCGCTTAAACGCGTCAGGCGTTCCGGTTGGTGGGTTCTCGGTATAAACGACCCGGAAACCGTAGCCGAACACAGCTTCAGGTGTGCGGTTATAGGCTACATCCTGGCACGCATGGAAAACGTCGCCCCATATAAGGTGGTTTTAATGACGCTTTTCAACGATATACACGAAGCGCGGCTTAATGACCTGCATAAAATGTCTCAGCGTTACATCAACCTTGAAAACGCCGAGAACGAGGCGTTTGCCGAACAGATAAACCCGCTTCCTAAAAGCATCAGGAATGAGCTGTCGAAGATGTATGCGGAATATAAAAAACAGGGTTCGCCCGAGAGCCTTATAGCGCGGGACGCCGACATACTCGAATGCCTGATACAGGCGAAGGAGTATTGTGAATACGGGTTTGAAAAAGCGCGAAAATTCATGAAAAAAGCTCCGGAAAAATTAATAACGAAAAGTGCTAAAAAACTTTGGGCCATGGCATGTAAAAAAAGTGCTTATGACTGGTGGGAAAAACTGAGTGAGTTTAAACGATAACCGCCTGTTTCCGCCGCGAAGTTTTTAAATTGGCCATTTAAAAAAAGGAGGAAAAAATGCCGTACGACATGAGTCTGGATGAATGTTCATTCACAAAATCCGTGGAGAATGAGATGGGGAGGTTGACCGTAAGCGTCTATTCTTATAATAAAGGACCGAAAAAACTGCAGATAACCAGAGAAAACCGTATCGGGGAAAATGAACTGCGATTCGGTAAATTGGGAAGAATGACAAAGGATGAGGCCGAGGCCGTACTGCCGCTTATTCAGGAAGCGGTAAAAGCCATGGGTTAATCCGTGCGGCGTCTTATTACGGATTATCAACGCAGGTCTTTTATATAATTCTTAAGGAAATGGTGAGCCATGGAAAGCGCGATTACACTGGCCATGACCTCCAGTACTACTCTGGCAGAGGAACCGAACATGACAATACCAAGCGCCGTACCGGAGGCAGGGGGGTGTTCGGTATCCGTTATTACCATAAAAAAAATTGAAAAGCCTACGGCCATAGCATACAAAGCGGCCGAATGTTGTGGCAGGTAATGGATTATAAGGTTAAAAAGGCTGCCCGAAATAACGCCGATAAGGTGGCCTCCTATTACGTTTCGCGGCTGCGCTGTGAAATCATTGGGTAGTGTAAAAAGAATAAATGCGGTAGCCCCGAGAGAAGCTGCTATGACGGCTCTTCGCAGGCTAAGAAGCAGAAGTATAGCAAAAATAACGAGCGTAGCAAAAAAGCTCTGTAATACGTAATTTTTCCAGCCGGTTTTAAGTTTAAACATAGCCGACATTACGCACCGTTCCTTTACATCTTGCTGATGCTCAATTACACAAACCGCATCACTCGTGCCTCTAAGCAAGAATATAGCAGAAGTTCCTATGCGTAGCAAGCAAAATATGCCTCATTCAGGAAAGAAATAACCTTGAGAAATATAATAAAACGGAAAAAGATATTCGACGGAAGGCTTCTTAAACTCTGTCTTGAAAGAGAGCGTTTGCCCAACGGGCATATTGTTGACCTGGAAGTCATCAGGCATCCCGGAGCGGTACTTATAGTGCCTATTTTGAATAGAGAAAAAGTAATAATGTTAAAGCAATACAGGCCTGTTATAAACTCGGAAATATGGGAACTTCCGGCAGGGACACTCAAGAAAAACGAGAAGCCGCTCGTATGCGCAAAAAGGGAGCTCGTGGAAGAAACGGGTTTTTCTGCCATGAAATGGAAACGGCTCGGTTTCATATACCCGGCACCGGGATATACAACGGAAAAAATCACCATATACGAAGCGCGTTCGATAAAAAAAGTGGAACCGAAGCTGCAGGCAGACGAAATAATAGAACCCCATATCTTGTCAAAAAAGGCCGTAAGGAAATTATTAAAGGGCGGGGGCATTATTGATGCCAAAACTATATGCGCACTCGCGCTTGGAGGGGTAATATAAAAAATGGGGTGGGGTAAACCCGATTCTGTTCAGGGCTTTAATGCCGTCACGAACATTCTTGCGCTCATAAGCCCGTAATCTTTTTTTGTACCGCCCAGAGAGACGCTGTTCCTGACCGACGGTTTTACAAAACCCGCTGTTTTCAGAAGTTCGGATATTTTCCCTCTGTCATAAAGCTTCTCGCAGTATCTTCCGTCCCTCACGAGTCCTTTGCTTTTCGATATCACCAGCTCCCTAACGGTAATAAAATCGTTTTTCAGGTTTCTTTCCCTGCATACGACCATGTCCCTGTCTGCCTCGTGCCACGATCTTGGTTTAAGCATGTTTTTCACGTAACACGGATCCGCCAGGTCAAGCAACAGCTTGCCGCCTTTCTTAAGAACCCTGTGCGTTTCGGCAAGAATTTTGAGGTTTTCCCTGTCCTCGGGGAAATAACCGAAAGAGTTCGCCATAATAAACGCAAAGGAATATTTACCGCTTTTTAGTCCGCTCCGCCTGGCGTCTCTTTTTAAAAACTTCACGTTAAGGTCGCCCTGCCGCGCGATTTTTTTTCCGACATTTATCATGTAACCTGAAAAATCCAGGACCGTAAGATTCCTATAGCCGCGTTTGGCCATTTCCAGGGAATGCCTTCCGTAACCGCCGCAAATATCCAGGATATCGTCTTTCTTGCCGGGTTTTAATATGCTTTCCAACAAGCTAACCTCTTTCCTCGTCAGATTATGATCACACACGGTTCGGTAATCGGTTACAAGGTAAATCTTGTTAAAAAAATCCATCCACCAACGGCCATCCACCTTCATGCAACCTCTCCCGTAAAACCAAAAAGTCCATCGGAGGCAATCAGGGCGGGGCGCCCTTTCCAGGGAGCCAAAAGAGCTATCTTCTCCTCATCGGGCCCAAGTTGCACATACCTTGCGAGCTTGCCCTCCAGCCACAGCTTCTCCAGCTGCAACGCGTCACACCATAAATTTTCGGCATATTCTCTTAGCTTACCTATCTGCTTTTGTGTTATAATGCGCGGCCGCAAAGTGCACATTATTGGGCCCAAAAGATAAACGTTGCCTATCTCCCGCGATACGCCGTCCAGTCCGTTTTGTATTTTGCTCACGGCGTCAAAGCCCAATCTAAGAACTGCCTCGTTAACACTCTTGACGGCCTCGGCCAGCGGAACGTCCGAGCGAAGAATAGCGGCGCTCTGTACCCCTCCTCCGGAGCCTACATTCGTGGGTATGCCCCCGAATCGCGTGACAAAACCTATAAGCCCCGCATCGGTCACAAAACAGCGGAAATCGGTCTGCCACCGTTTTATGAAAAGTTTTTTGGTTGTTTTATCAAGCCACGGAAAATCTTCCGCCCATAACCTAAGCGGTATAAGCGGCTGGACTATATAGTCGCCGGCATCAAGCGCTTTATTTATGGCGAGGTCCGGGTTATCCTCCTTATGCCCTATGATTATGCCTTTGCCGGAATAGCCGTGAACCGGCTTTAAAATAACCTTGTCCCAGTTATGCTTTACCCACATTATCAAATCTTTTATATCCTCGCCGTCCGGCCCGTCTGTGCTACGCCTGTAAAACTGTCTTGTCCAGGGAGTTCTGTTAAGCGTGGTTTCCGACATCATGTCCCTGTATTCGGATGTTACTGCTTCAAAAACACCCTTGGCGCCTACGGGTTCCATACCTCTGGGGTTAGTCACAAGCCCTCGTTTTATGGCCGAAAGGAGACCGTCGGCCGCATGTTCGCTTTCCAGCCTTGCTATTACGCTGTTATTAAAATCAAGGAAAATAGACGTTATCCTATTGTTTCCGTAGTAAATTTCTCCATTTCTTGACAATATCTGTGACGGTTCTGTCAAAACGGCCTTGACATCAGGCAGGGTATTGAGGTATTTTACAAACCTTATATTTTCGCCTACCTTCTCCAGTGTTTCTTTTTCGGCAACTAGCGCAATAAAAGGTTTTTCGCCGGGATAATTCATTCTGTTTGCCCTAAGCAAAAGTTCCGAAAAATTGGGGACGGGATTGAGTGCGGGGTCGTCGAAATCCAGCTCTATGCCTATTTTGCCGTGTTTATTTATTGCTCTCCAAGCGATTTTGCCGATTTCCTGCGCCATTCTCTGGTAGTCCCAGCCGCCCGGACTCCCAAGATTCCACTCCGAGTGATACCCTAAGAATTCTTCCTGCATGCCTTATCCATCCTTTTGTTCACCATTTCAAACGGTATTTCGCCACCCCCGAGCAGCGTGTCATGGAATTTTTTCAATCCCATTAACGGGGAATATTTATCCCTTAAACGGTCGATTTCGACTTTGCCGATAGTATAGCATAACTGATAACCGGGGGTAAGCATATAATTCGAAACCATAGATTTTGCCACCCGGGACTCATAGCCCAGGGCTCGGATAAGTCCCTCGGCAGCATCCGGTTTCAATTTACTTATAGCCGTTCCCGCATCTAGCATTGCCCTTATTGCCCTCCATGCCTGCCGCCTTAGACCGGCTAATTTGTGGGCCGGGTCTTTAACGTATCCCAGCCTGTCAATAAGACGTTCGGCATAAGAAGCCCAGCCTTCATAAAAAAGGGGAGACTCTATCTGGCGCCTAAGGCTGTTTTTCAAGTCTCGTCTTGCCGAATCGAGCAGATGATGGCCCGGATACGTCTCGTGCGCTACGATAAACATATATTCTTTGTGTATGCTGGAGAGGGTCTTCTTGTCGCAGAAGGCGCTTCCGGCTCCTTTGCCAGACGGGGTCGTTACATAAAAATAGGCTTTTTCCCGGGGGTTATCCGTTATGGGGGCACTGTATGAGGCGGAGGCGCGTATAGGCACCATAAACTCCGGGG
>JAFGLX010000040.1 GCA_016927795.1 Candidatus Omnitrophota bacterium | reverse complement strand
GTTGCCCGGTATCGGGAAATTTTTACCGTCAGAAGCCCATTCGTACAATAAGGCAAATACGCCCAGCCTTTCAGGGCCTATGAAGGATTTTGGCCTTAATATAGCGATGCACATACCTTTTTTGCGATATTCTTCGCAAATCTCTTCGGCTATTACTTTGGCTTTCCCGTAAGGCCCTACCCCTATAAGACGGTCACTTTCATATAACGGGTGATGGTCCGGGATGCCATAGACCGCGGTAGTGGATATGTATATAAACCTGTCTATATTGTTTTTAAGAGCAGCCTCAAGCAGGTTTTTTGTGCCCTCGACATCTGTGGAATATATTTCCTTTTCATTATACAAAGGAAGCGCGGCAGCGGCGTGTATAACTATGCCCGCGCCTTCTGTAAGCCGCACCACAAGAGCTTTGTCCCTTATGTCCCCTTTTACAAAATGTATATTTTTTTTCTCAGCGTAGTCAAAATCGGCGATGTCCAGAACGGTTGTTTCATAATTACCGTTGGCGATAAGGTACCTTACAAGGTTAATGCCCAGGAATCCAGAACCGCCGGTAATAAGAATTTTCATATATGACTTTTTTCAGGGATATCCTGTATTGCTTAAACTCAAAAATAAATTACCGCTATACAAACGCCAAGCCACAATACAAGGTTTATCTGCATCGGCCTGTCTAAAAGAAGGAGGCGCGTGGGGTCTCCGCCCTTACCCAGCTTGTGGACCAGATATAGATAGCGAAATATGCCGTAATAGACAAAAGGAATGCTGTATATAAGGTTTTTGGTCCCAAACTCGTGTATGGTCCTTGCGTCAACCGTATATAGCATGTAAGCTATTACGACAGACGATGTGATTACCGCTATTATCTGGTCTATAAGGTATGGGCTGTATTCGGTGAGCACGTAACGGTGGTTCAGCGCGTCAAGCTTGAGGGTTTTTAATTCACACCGTCTTTTGTTAAATCCAAGGAAAAACGCAAGCAGGACCGTCATTATAAGAATCCAGTGCGACATTACGACTTTTGACACAAAAGACCCCCCTATAACGCGTAAAAGGAAAAAGGCCCCGAGGCAGAATACGTCAATAATAACCACGTTTTTCAGGGCTTTTGTGTAAATGGCGTTAAATATCATGTAAAAAGCCATCAGCATGCCGAAGCTTCTATCTATCGCAAAAGCAATAACGATCGAAAACGCACCCAGCGTTACCGCCGTTATCCAAGCCGTTTTCAGAGTGACAGCGCCCGCCGCTATAGGCCTTAAAGATTTTGTAGGGTGGAATTGGTCGTTTTTGCGGTCGATTATGTCATTAATAAGATAAGAGGCGCTTGCCGCCGCGCAGAAAATAAAATAAGTAAAAAGTGTGTCTAAATTCAGAGGGAAAACAAATAATTTTTTGCCGAAAATCAAAGGCATGAAAACAAGAAAGTTTTTTATCCATTGTTGAGGGCGCAACGCGAAAAAAAGATCTTTCATTACACCTTCCTATAATAAATCCACGTAAAAATTTAGCCGGTGGGCGCGCATATTTTTTATGCAGCTAAAAAGCATATTAGCTGAAGCGCAGTGAAGACACAGCGATGAATACCATAAATAGGATATCTATTAATGAACCTCGGTATCCTGTGGCACGGCATAAGTCGCTGCCGCGTCGTTATCCCGGGGCATTCTGAAAAGGTTATACCAGCCATCGTGTACGTTCCATCTCCAATCGATCCATTCCGACCTCAGATCCCGGAGTTTTTTGATAGGCGAAAGCGTGTCCGCTATTACATTTGTTATCTTTGAAGGCGCTGTCATGGGTATGTAGATAACGTCACCATCATCTATTCTTATATTGTTTGATAGGTTACCCCTATATACTATATCAAAGGCATCCACCTTTTTTGTTATCGGATGCAAAAGATGAGGCTTGGTAACTATAACCCTTCCAAGAGCCCGGTTATATCCCCAGTCAGACATGAAGAGAGCGTCTCTTAGGGTAAAGTTTGCCCGGGTAATTCTATAGGGCGTACACCCGGTTTCATCTATGACATAAAATACCTTACTTCTATATTCGGTTATGCCTACGTAGACTACGGGGTCTTTGACGTATCGTTTTAGCGCTATAGTTATTCCTTTTTGAAGCTCCGACGACGTCAGTCCGTTTGCCGATATGGGTTCGTTTACCAAAGGTAAAACTATATCGCCGGTCGGTCCTATGGAGGATTTCCCGCTCAATTCAGGATGGTCTTGAACGCTTATCACTACCTCGTCACCCGGCCCGAGCGTATAAGAATGTTTTTTTCTTTCCTCATCGCGTTTTTGGGTAATTACGTCGTCAATTTTTAAAGCGAGTTCGGCGTCTCTCATGAGGTAAGAAATTTTCGCGTCATTTACCACCTGCTCAAGTTCTGTTCTATCCAGGATTTTTTCAGTCGCCTTTCTGACCTTAGACGGGAGGGATTTTACGTATTTGGTGCCAGAAGTTTCACGGGATATATTCTTAGCTTTTTCCTTAGCATCCCTGCGGGCTTGCCAGGAATTTGCTATATTTTCAGCCTTTAGCTCCCTTAGGTAGTACTTCTTTAATTTTTTTAAATATCTTTTCGCAATTGCGTTTTTTGGGTCCAGGGATAGCGCATCAGCAAATTTTACAAGCGCTACGTTAAACCGCTTTTGTCTATAATAAGCCAGGCCATCTTTTATGTTTTCTTTTATCTCCGCTTTTCTGATACGGGAGGCGTCTTTTCTTGTTTTTGACCGCCACCTCACGCTTTTGTTTCTTATGCCCCTTTTAACATTTTCCAGATAATTTCTTATGTACTCGTCATTGGGCCTTTTGTACAGTATGTACTCCAGAAGCTCCTTAGCCTCCTCAAGATTTCCATTCTCGTATAAAATGGACGCAATCCCGAAATATCTGTACAATTTTTCCTGTTCCGTAAGGATCTCTAGGCTTAGCGGCGCTATCGAAGGTTTTTCGGCGAACGGAGTAAAAACAGCCGGCTCCCCTATTATGCCTTTTTGCCTGTACTGATAACTGTAGTCGCGCTCCAGGCTTTCCTGCTCCTGTGACTTAAGGCCTTCGGGCGCGAAAACTACAGGCGCTTCCCTTATCGTAATGGTGACACCTTTGTCGTCGTCGGCTGCGAAAATATGAAAAGTGCCGCATGAAATAAAAACCGTTACTAAAAGCAGGAATGCCGATATTTTTTTAGAATTTTTAATCATACTAAACATAAATCCTTCCCGTTAAATCGGGTTAGTAACTTCTTCTTGTCGTGCCCTGATAGCCGTACCGGTAATGGTAGTAATATTTATACCGCCCCATATAGTAGTAGTAAAACGGGATAGAGGCCCCCGTCAGAATGCACGCTTTCGGTTTTGCCTGCGCGTGCTTCAGCATGGTAACGGCTTCTTCAACCATATTTTTCGGAGTTACCCCCATTCTTACTACCATAAGGAGACAGTCGCACATGGCGCCCAGTATACTTGAATCGGTTACGTTTATAACCGGAGGCGTATCGAAAATTATATAATCGAATTTTTCCTTAAGCCTTTCTATGTAATTTTTCATTTTTAACGAGCTTAAAAATTCCGACGGGTTAGAGATTATTGTCCCCGATGTTATTATGTACAGATTATCCAGAACCGGTTTTTTAATAAAATTCTCGATGTCGGCCTCACCTTTGAAAACTTCTATAAATCCGGGTTTTCTGGGTATTTTGAACACTTTATGGACAGCAGGCTTGCGGAAGTCCGCGTCTACGAGCAAGACTTTTTTGTCCGAATCCAGCGACAGGGCATAAGCCAGATTACAGGAGGTAACGCTTTTTCCCTCCTGCGCCTGTGTGCTTGTTATGACGATTGTTTTTATGGGTGACTGGGGCGATAAAGAATAAAGGTTTGTTCGTAACACTTTATACTGCTCCGTAACATATGAATACTTGTCGTAATAAGTCACAAGCCGGGCATCCGCCTTCGCGTCATCCCCCTTTTTACTCATAACGTAAACAGGAGGAGTAAAGAATTTGTCTATTTTTTTCAGGATATCGACAATATTAGGCATAATTTTTTTTCATAATATTAAAAAAATGAAAAAAGAAATCTAAACAGAGATAATTTAATCAGAAACTTTGCCGATAAGGCGAAAAGTATCAG
>JAFGLX010000039.1 GCA_016927795.1 Candidatus Omnitrophota bacterium | reverse complement strand
TTGAGTTTTTATGTTCCGTATCTTCTCGGTCGTGTCGTCCTGTTTAGAAGGGGTGTCAAGGCGTTCATTAAAAGTATTGAATACATTACCCCTTCCGGAAGCCCGCCCCATAGCCTTATGACCATTGTTATACCACCGCAACCAATTCCGAAAATCCAGCGTCCTTTTTTTGTAACGGGGCTCGTCATGGGGTCTGTGGCCATAAATATAGCCCCTATAAGCAGGCCGCCGGCTAAAATGTGGAATAATCCTCCGGCATATCTATCCGGTTGTATAGAGTTAAATAGAAAACCTAAAACGTACACTGTCCCTATATAAGAGCTTGGTATGCGCCAATCTATGACTTTTCTCATCACAAGATACGCCCCTCCTATCAAAAGACCGACGGCCGAGGTCTCCCCCAGCGACCCTGAAACACTACCTGTAAAAAGACTCAAATAGTCTATATTCATACTGTGACTGAATTTTACCATACCCAGAGGTGTGGCTTCTGTAACGGCATCAAGGGTAAACGGCAGGTGCCAACGTGTCATAAAAGTGGGAAACGCCGCCATCAAAAATGCCCTGCCTAAGAGGGCTGGGTTAAATATGTTACAGCCTAGCCCTCCAAAAAGCTGCTTGGCAAGGCCTATAGCTATAAAGCTCCCGAGTACGCAAGCCCAAACCGGTAATGAAGGCGGCATGACCATGGCCAGAAGAATGCCCGTAACTACGGCGCTTCCGTCATAGATGGTGCTCTTGCGCCTCATCAAAACCTGCAAAACCCATTCAAAGAAAACGCACGATACGACAGAAACAAAAAGCAAAATGACGGCTTTTCCTTTAAAAAAATACACGCTAGCGAAGATGGCTGGGATTAATGCTATTATAACGTCTCTCATCATTTTCGGCGTTGATTGTCTCCCGAATATATGCGGCCCCGGGGATAGGCGCAGTTTTTCTTCCATTATCGTTATTTGAATCCTTCCATTACGGTTTTTATATAAGATTACTGCGATTTCTTGCTCATAAAATGTGCTGTATGGATTACAGCGATTTCAATCGCTGCAATCGGCTCTGCTTCTTTGGCTATAGCCAAAGAAGCAGAAAATCTCTGTAATCATTGTAAAAAGGAGTGTAATGTAATATTGAAAACATGCAATTTTTCCACTACTTTTTGTTCAGTTCTCTTATTTTGGCAAGTTTTATGTACTGGGTTAACGGTATGCGGCTCGGGCAGATATAACTGCAGGCGCCGCATTCCATGCAATCGACAGCATGCAGTTCTTTCATATAGTGCCACCTTGAGTGTTTTACCATGCGCATGATCTCGGTCGGCATCAGGTTAATGGGGCATATATCCACGCATTTGGCACAACGGATACATGGCATCTCTTCGAAGGATTCCATATCTTTTTTTGAAAGTAAAACTACCCCCGTTATCCCCTTTATAATAGGAATATCCAGACTGTACTGCGCAAGGCCCATCATAGGCCCTCCTATTATCACCTTGGCCACCGGCTCTTTAAGGCCGCCGGAGGAGTCTATTAAATGCTTAAGGGGCGTACCAAAGCGCACGATAAAGTTGCCCGGCTCCTTTAAGGGGTTGCCAGTCAGGGTAACACATCTTTCTATAAGCGGTTTACCGTGATAAACGGCCTCGTAAACGGCGAAACATGTACCGACATTCTGCACTACGCACCCCACGTCAAGTGGTAATTTGGACGGCGGTACTTCCTTTTTTAAAATAGCCATAAGCAGCTGTTTCTCACCGCCCTGCGGATATTTGGTCTTCAGTACAACTATTTTTATCGATGGGCGCTGCGCTTTTTTCACGGCTTTATCCATCGCCAAAATCGCACTTAACTTGTTTTCCTCTATCGCTAAAAAAATATTTTTTGCACCCAGGATTCTGGCTACCGTACACATGCCCTTTATAATCCCTTCGGTTTTTTCAACCATTAATCTGTGGTCACAGGTAAGGTATGGTTCGCACTCGGCGCCGTTTACAATCAGCGTATCAACGTGTTTTCCTTCTGGTATGCTTAACTTAACGTGCGTTGGGAAGGCGGCCCCTCCCATGCCCACTATTCCCGCCTCTTTAACGATGTTTATAAGTTCCTCTTCGGGTAATGTTTCAGGCGCATTTCTCTCGGCAAATACCATATATTCGTTTTTTCCGTTGTTTTCTATGGATACCGCTAGCGATTTCCCATAAATATGATGCGCGAATGGCCGGATTGATCCCACCTTGCCCGATACTGTCGCGTGCACAGGCGCAGAAACAAACGCCTTTGTGCTGCCTATCAACTGTCCTACTTTTACCTCATCGCCTGATTTGACAACAGGTTCGTTAGGCGAACCTATATGCTGGCTTAAAGGTATGACAACCTCCGGCGGCGCAGGAATTGCGCGCATTTTCTTGAGGGCGGTAAATCCTTTATGCTCGGAAACAGAGACTCCACCCTTGAATGTTTTTGTTTGCATAGTAGTAATATTATACCTTAAGGCTTGTGTTTGTCAAAATCTTTCACCTGCGCCCGAGACAACCGTCGTTATGCATACGGATATTTATCAATAACAAGAAAAAAATAATTCGTTTTTCAGCATTAGTTATATAAAAGTCTTGACACATTCAAAAAATGATGTAAAATGATTTTGGTTGAAGCAAAAGGATTGATGCATGAGAAAAAAATTGCACTGCTGTGAAAAGTGTCAAGTCTACTGGACATGCGAAACCAAGTGGTACAGGGGAGAGCGCGGAGAAGTTAACATTTGCTGTCCGCTTTGCAATTTTTACAGAGTATGCATCAACGAATGTGAACCCGCCATAAGAAAACTCAAGAAGAAAGGGAAATAACCCTTTTTAAAAACCCCGTCATAGCATTAACCATGCCTAAAGCGGCAATAAAAGACCCGCAGGCTAAAAATATCCAAAATCTATCGATATGTTCGGCAACAATGGATGATATAAGCATAAAAATCAGGAAGCCCAGATTTATTACAATGCCCAACGAGCTGAATACGCGCCCCCCCAAATAGTTTTTTACTGACTCATGCACTACGGTATTGGCGATCACGTATATCGGCGCGACAAAAAACCCGCAAAAAAAGCTGGAAACGCCTCCGGCCCATAACGATCTGAATTCCCTGAGGCCTAACGCAAAAATGTCCATAAATATTCCCACAAAAATCAGGGAAACAAAAACTACCTTGGCCCTTGAAAATTTATGTCCTTTTTTCCCGTATGCGTACGAGCCGAGTAAAAGGCCGCCAAAAAGGCATATGCTGAATATGCTTATATATCTTGTCATGGATTGAAGTGTCTCCTGTATAAACACTATGCCTACGACATAAATGGCCCCCAGTACAGACGAAAAGATAAAAAATACGCCGCCGACAAGCCTTATGTTTTTCTCGAAAAAAAGGGCTTTAAGGCCTTCCTGCAGGTCATAGACAAACGACTTTTTTATCACATTTTTTATTGAGGGCCTGTTAGTGTCCTCATCCAAAAGCCGGCCTTTGTCCTTAGCTGACACAGCAAGGCCCAGGAAGCTAAGCGCGGAAAAAAGATAAACCAGCGAATTTATATACAGACTGTTTTTTACGCCCGCCCATTCCGCCAGAAAACCGCCGATACTAAAACCCGCCAGACCTGAGATAATCCATATTATCGAACTTGCCGAATTTGCTATCAAAATGTCCTCTTTGGGTACAAGGCTTGGTATTATGGAAAACCGCGCCGGCAGAAAGAAACATGCCGCTATAAATATGGAGAAGATGGCCGTATATATAGGTATAACACTGTCCTTTTGAATGAAAAATATCGGTATGAGCAGTATTGCAGTTGCGCGAAATATGTCACTTATTATCATGACATATTTCTTATTCCACCTGTCTACGTAAACACCGGCTATAGGGCTTGCAAAAAATGAGGGTACTATAGTGAATAAAAACAGTTTGGCCAATTGAAACGTGGAACCGGGCCACCTTTTATACACAAAACCTATTAAGACAATCTGGACAAGCCTGTCTCCGAATTGGGAAAATGCCTGTCCCACAGAGTATAAAACAAAGCTCTTATTCTTAAGAAGCGTCCTAAATTTAGGCATCTGGGTAAACCATATTACTGCCGTAATCTGCGGTTAAGAAACGTTTGTGTTTTCAATAACTGCATATTTCTGGAACATGGGGCTCTATCGGGACTCTCTCTCACCATCCTGCTTGCTTTCGGCGGCAGCTCCGGGGCTCCCTCGATCAAAAAAACATATCATCTACCGCACTCACTGCGGGCGGATTGAACGCGTAAATCCCGTTCCAGGGGCTGGAGCTACGTAAGTTTGTTTCAGCCACTTGGAACGGGATAAATATCCGGAAAGTTAGCGGAGCCCGCGAGTGGGGTCGAACCACCGACCTAGCGCTTACGAAGCGCTTGCTCTACCAACTGAGCTACGCGGGCGGCTTTAGTTAGCCAGTAAGCGGGTGAGCCGGTTAGTTAGTGAGCGGGTTAGTTATATGTAAAGCATTTTATCAAAACCGGCAAACCCGCTAACCGGATTACCCGATCACCGGCTCACCGGTTAACCAAAAACGTGCCGGGACCCAGACTTGCACTGGGGACGCCGGGCTTTTCAGGCCCGCGCTCTACTATCTGAGCTATCCCGGCTTAATTTCGGCTTGTTCGTCAAAAATTTCTACCGTATTGCAGATATACGCGCAGATGTCTTTAATTCTAATGGGGTGTAACTTATCATAAAATCGACATGTTGTCAAAGAAAAATATGCGGTCTCCCGCGTATTTTGTCGGATTTTCACGGTTTTTATCGCGTTAAAACAAAAGGGAAGCGCCAAGACTCATGCGCAGCATGGGTGTTTTGGGCATTCTTTCTTAATATTTGCTTGAAAAAAAGAAAATAATGTTTACAATATATTAAGTAATGTTATCTCCCGAAGCCCATATTATACAAAAAAAGCGCATAAAAGAGCGCGTCCTGAAGCGTATATTCGACTTAGTGATATCTCTGGCCATTCTTGTTCTTCTATTACCGTTTATTCTAATCATTATCCTGTTACTGAAACTCGAGGGCATCATAAACCCGTCCTTAAAAGGGCCCGTATTTTACAGGGAAATGCGGGTTTCAAAAGGCAAAAAATTCCAGATGTATAAATTCCGGACCGTAAAAAGCGAATTCCTTGAGGTCGCCAACAAGGAAAAATGCAGTATTACGGATTTTACGGCCAGTCCGGATAAGAGTAAATACCTTACCCCGACCGGGAAAATGCTTGTTCTGATATATTTCGATGAGCTTCCTCAGCTTTTCAACGTATTAAAAGACGATTTAAGTCTTGTCGGCCCGAGGCCTCATATACCCTGCCAATATGAGGAAGACCTTAAAAACGGCATAGTATCGGCTAAATACATAAAGGCTGGGATAATGGGCATGGTGCAGGCGTTAAAAGGCAATCCCGCGCTCGCTAAAACCTTTGCCCATATGGCGTTAAGGCATTCAACAAGCGATAAAAGCATGGTTTTTATAGACAGGCTTTATTTTCAGAAATATCTTAAGGCCTCCGCCCTTGAAATGCTTTTATACGATATGGGCATCTTACTGCGTTGTTTAAGGGTAGTGCTGGAGGCTAAAGGTATATAATTTTATCTGCTTGGTTTTCCGGCGGCGCGACTTTTTTTTGCGCTTAAGAAATGCATGGCCCACATATAAAGAATCCACATTGTAACTGCCGCCAGAATCATTATGCCGATTTCGAACCTCTTTGGCATAAAAAAACAAAATATCCCGAGAATCATGTAAAATAGGCTTACGGAATAATATATAAGCACGGTATCCTTGTGGGAAACGCCGGCTTTTATGAATCTGTAGTGCAGGTGTTTCTTGTCAGGCTCAAAAGGATTCTTAGCATAAGCTATTCTTCTTGAGAAAGTAAACATAACGCTGGCCAGGGGTATGAAAAGCGTAAGCAGAGGTATAATAAGCGAAATAGCGGTCGCCCTTTTTGTCGAACTCTCCATGGCAAATATGCCGAGCATGAATCCCAAAAAAATACTGCCTGAATCGCCCAAAAAAAGTTTTGCCGGATAAAAATTATACATAAGAAATCCCGCGCTCGCGCCTATAGCCGAGGTTGTCATAATAAATAAAAAAAGGTTTTTCTGGTAAAGGCTTATTATAAAAAAGTTAAAACATACGATAATGGATATCCCGCAGGCAAGGCCGTCCAGGCCATCCATAAGATTTATCGCGTTCATGGTCATAATAAGCCATATTATAATAAAAAGTACGCCCAGTGCGCCTATATAAATCTCTCCGTCAAAAGGATTGGTAATAACGTTCACTCTGTACCCGAAATTAATTACCAAAATGCAAGCCATTATTTGCAAAATAAATTTTATTTTATACCCCATTCTTTTCACAATGTCGTCATACAGCCCGTATGCCACCAAGAGCGTAGACGCCAAAAAGATGCCTGCGAGCCTTGCTATTTTATACTGAATCTGGTGTATCGTGAATACGTAAAAAATAATAAGGGTTGCATAAATAGAAACGTAGATAGCGAGCCCCCCAAGCCGCGGTATGCCTCTTCTGTGCAGTTTTATTCTTTCGGAATACACTCTCTTCCCTATGCGGAATTTATCCGCATTTTTGAGAAGATAGCGGGATAGCATGTATGAAATTATAAAACTAAGCGGGATGCAAAAAATAATTATAAGCAGGGTATTTTCCATTAATCAGTGTTTTTCCTTACAAAAAAACTGTGACAGCTTGGATATGTTTTTTAACATTATAACAAATATTCCACCTCTTCCGCCATAAATTTTCCATATTCTGTAATCTTCTGTTGATTTTATAATAATGCCGTTTAGGCTTCTGTTGCTTATGCCGCCCCATCGCATTTTTACCATCACGCGCGGGATATGCCTGGAAGATATCTTATATTTATACAAAAGCCTTAAAAGGATTTCGTAGTCTATGGATATCTTGAAACTCGCGTCGAATGAGCCGTATTTCTCATAGATGTTTTTTCTCGCAAAAAACGTCGGGTGCGGCGGCATCCATCCGAATTTAATTCTTTCCATATTGTATTCGCCTGAGCGCCAGTATCTTATTACTTTAGCGGTGTTTTCTTTGTCCACATATACCAGATCGCCGTAAACGCTCTCGAGGGACGGGTCTTTAAAGCGGTCTGCTACGTCTCTTATGACATTTTTGTCCGCGTAAAAGTCATCCGCGTGTAAAAATCCTATTACATCTCCGGTCGCAAGGCGGAGGCCTTTATTCATAGCGTAAACATGCCCATTGTCCTTCTCAGAAACTATTTTAGCTATTTTTTCTTTATATTTACCTATGACTTCCATGGTACCGTCGGTCGACTTGCCGTCAATAACTATATATTCTATGTCCGGATACGACTGTGATATGACGCTCTTTATACAATCATCCACATAGCGCACTTTATTATATACGACTGTAATTATAGATATTTTCATACGCGAACTTTTACAGGGTTTTCTTTTTTTTCAGCTGGGCATATATCCATTTATACATTCTCTCAAGCCCTTCTTCGAGAGATATTTTTGGTTCCCAGCCGAGTATTTTTTTGGCAAGCGATATATCCGCGTTTCTTCCCCTTACGCCTTGCGGTTTGGTTGTGTCGTATCTTTTAGTTATCTTCTTTCCGGCTATGCCTGAAATTATGTCAACGAGTTCGTCCACCGTGATAAGCCTATCCTGCCCTATGTTCACAGGGTTATGGTAATCGGACTGAATCAGGCTGTAGATACCGTCAAGGCAATCGTCTATATAACAGTAAGAACGCGTCTGCTTTCCGTCGCCCCAGACTTCTATCTCATCTACTTTTTTCGCAAGCGCGATTTTGCGGCATATCGCGGCGGGCGACTTTTCCCGCCCGCCGTCATAAGCGCATAGCGGGCCGAAAATGTTATGGAATCTCACTATGTATGCCGGAATTCCATAGTCTTCCATATAATACTTGGCGGTAAGTTCCGAAAAAAGCTTTTCCCACCCATAGCCCGGTTCCGAGTCGGCCGGGTAAGCGTCTTCTTCCTTTAAGGGCGACACATTTTCCTCATTCTGCAGGTGTTTCGGGTAAACGCAGGCACTGCTTGTATACAGGTATTTTTTGACGCCGTTTTTTCTGGCTGCCTCGAGCATGTTTAAATTTATAAGAGCGTTATTTCTGAATACCAGAGCGTGATACTTTGTTATGTAACCTATCCCGCCCATGTCCGCGGCCATCTGGTATATCTCATCAATACCTTTTGCGGCTTTTATGCAGTTATCTAAATGGCGCAGGTCAAGAATTTCAAAACTGTCCGCTGTGGTTTTCTCGAATTCCGGCGTTTTGATATCCACGCCTTTTACCCAGTAATTTTTCTTTTTTAAAAATTTTACAAGATGTTGCCCTACAAAACCGCCCGCTCCTGTAACTAAAATCTTTTTCATCTCCCGTCCCTCTCTAATAAACGTTTCCGCATAATATGCGTCCCAAGAACAAGAATATCCATTTTTGTCCTTAAAAAACAATCGATGGCCTCTCCCGGAGAGCGCACGATAGGTTCATTTTCATTAAAAGACGTGTTAAGTAAAAGCGGCACCTCTGTAATGCCTCTGAATTTATTTATCAGGTTCCAGTAGAGAGGATTGGTTTTCCTGCTCACCGTCTGCGCTCTCGCAGTCCCGTCGACATGGCATACGGCGGGTATCATGTCTTTTTTTTCATCTTTTACCTTATAAACAAAACTCATAAAAGGCGAGGGGAGGGAACTCCCGAAATAATTGCCTGCATACTCCTCCAGAATCGAAGGTGCGAACGGCCTGAAGGGTTCCCTGTGTTTTACCCTTTTATTTAATACGTTTTTCATGTCTTCCCTTCTTGGGTCCACGATAATACTTCTATTGCCCAAGGCCCTGGGGCCCAATTCCATTCTCCCCTGAAACCAGCCTATAACCTTTCCGCTTGTCAATTCGCTGGCTATCGCATGGCACAACGCATCCTCTGTAACGGCTTTTTCTATCGTGCAGCCTTCGGCGGTAAGCTCGCTCTTTCTTTTATCAATTTCAAAAGAAATGCTTTTTTCGTCATATCCCGGTCCCCAATAGGCGTGTTCCACAGGTGAGTTTCTTTCTCCTCTCGATATGTCGTTCCACAGATAAAAAGCCGCCCCCATCGCCAACCCTGCGTCTCCCGGGGCCGGTGGAACATATATATTTTTGAAATGCGTTCTCTCCGGCAAGAGGCCGCAAGCCACGGAATTATGCGAAGTACCTCCCGACAGGCAGAGATTGTTGCAGATATCACCTTTAGAAAACGTGTTTATTAAGTGAATTACCGCATCCTCCAGTCTTTTTTGTAATGAAAACGCTATATCTTTATGTTTTTTTTCAAGCGGCTCATCGGGATTTCTCCTTTTTCCAAGCAGTTTTTCCATACGTTCGGAAAATAACGGATCTACTTTTGGATATCCGTCTTCAAAGTTCATATCGACGTACTTTCTGTGGTGTGTAAAGTACCGTAAATTCAATTCGAACCCATTATTTTTTATTCTCACAATGTCTTCAAATTCGCGCCGGAATCTATCCTCACCGTACGGCGCAAGCCCCATTACTTTATATTCGTCTCCGAATTTCAAAAATCCCAGCAATTGCGTTACTGCGGTGTAATAAAACCCGAGTGAATGCGGAAATGTTATCTCGCCCAAAATGCGTAACCTTTTTCCTTCGCCGATTCCCCACGCGGTAGAGGCAAAATCGCCTAGCGCGTCGCATGAGAATAAAAACGCTTTATCGAAATTCGAGGCGAAAAAAGATGACGCCAGGTGCGCCCTGTGATGCTCGATTTTTGCCACCCTGGCTTTTATGTATTTTACGTCTACGCCGAGTGCGCGGGATATCTCTTCCTTTGCGCCCAAGGCTTTTTTTAACACGGCTACTCTGCGCCAGAGAAGAGGAGGGATTTTTATGCCGTAAAGTAGTTTTTTAAAAATCCTGGCCCGCGGGTCCCTTGGTAGCGCTATGTAATCGAGGTCTCTGGCCGATATACCCGCTTCCCTAAGGCAGAACTCTACAGCTTTGTCCGGGAATCCGGCAAAGTGCTTAACACGTTTAAATCTCTCTTCCTCGCAAGCGGCTATAAGTTTTCCGTCTATCATAAGAGCCGCCGAGGAATCCGGGTGATATGCGTTTATCCCAAGAATTATCATTTTTATAAATTTGCTGCTTTAATGACGCTTTCGGCAAAGTATTCCGGTGAATACAGGGCAATTTTTGCCTGTGCCCTTCTTCCCATCTCAAGAATCTCACCGGAATCCATGCGGGTCATTTTTAGCATAAGTCCGGCCATTTCCCTTACGTCCAACGGATTAAACTTATATCCGTTCAGGCCGTCAAAAACCAGCTCGCTTGCCGCTCCGGATATTCTTGTCGCAATAACGGGAAGGCCAGAAGCCATCGCCTCGTTTATCACAAGTCCCCACGGTTCCCTGGTGCTTGCCAGAATAAAGCAGCCGGCCAGGCCGTAATATACGGCGAGCTCTTCGGGTTTTTGCACTCCCGCAAAATTTATGCCCTCTATATTTTCTCTTCTAATTTTTGTTTTTAACCGATGCTCCTGGGGCCCGGCACCGCAAATAACAAGGCTCCAGGGGGCGCTTATTCCCGTTACCCCTTTTGCCTCCCGGCGGTACAGGCTATATGCCCCAACGAGCCGCATTAAATTTTTCTCTCCCGTAAGCCTTGAGCATGTCAAAAAGTATTTTTCGGGAAGCGCGTATTTTTCCCTGTTATGCCCGGCGTCTTTCCGCGCCAAAGCGCCATTTTCTCTAAAAAAGTCGTTATCCACAACGTCGTAACCGAAAAAAATGTTTTCGGCAGGCATGCCGAGCTCGGTTAAATATTCCTTATGCAACCTGCCGCCGCAGATAGCCCCTTTTAGTTTTTTTATCACTGCTGTCTTAAATAGTTCTTTTAAAAAAAAGCGCCTGTGGTCGTCTCTTTTGCTCTCTGAAAAAATAAAACATTTTTTGTTCTCAGCATATGCCCAATTGATAACGATTCTGTATTCCTGGGTGCTGTAGCCGTTTACAAAAATTGTTTCTGCGCCGTGCTCTTTAAGCGTATTCACGATCGATCTGCCGAGCATCCCGCGGGAAACATCCTTTATGTCACAGTCCGGGAAGAGCGTTATTATCGGAAGGTTGTCTCTTTTGTCGTATCTCCATGAAAAAGTCTCGTAATCACCGATGCCTCCTATAAGCTCTATGCCGAGAAGCCTATCTCCTATTTTTTTATATAAGGCTTTAAAACGCGCGATATGATAAAAACTGAAATTTGGCCATATGAGCACTATTTTATCTCCGGTCTTCACGTCAGGCCCTTCCGGTAAGTGTTTTTCTTATAATCCCCAGTAAATCCTCTATATTTTTTTCCCATGTAAAATTTTCCAATACATAGTTGTACGCATTTGTGCCCATCTTTTCCGACAATTTTCTGTTACCCGCCAGTTTAATAACGGCTCCGGCGATTTCCTCCGGGTTGCGGTCGACTACATAACCCATTTCATTGTCTATTTCCGGCATCTTGCATCCTGACGTGGTTATAACCGGCAGGCCGTAGCTCATAGCCTCCAGAAGCGCCAGCGGCCCACGGGCTTCGTCCATGGTAGGTAATACAAAAATGTCCGAGTTGGAAAAAAGTTCTTTCTTTTTTTCGCCGTATACGGTATCGGCAAAGGACACGAAGCTCTCGAGCCCGCGGTTTTTTACTATGTTAAGAATGGCCTTGAAATACGCCGGGTCCTGCCGCGGGCCCGCTACAACAAGCCTTACCTTATGCCCGCTTTTAGCAAGTGACTCGACCGCTTTAATTAAAAAAATCAGTCCTTTTTTAGGATGAATGCGTCCGAGATAAAGGAGTCTCGTTTCCTCCCTGGGGACATACCCGGCCGCGCGGCGGTTTCTCCCGCATAAAATTATCTCTTCTTTATTTATGGCGTTTGGTAAAAGGATTTTCTCGGTTGTTACGCCAACCTTTTCTAGTACCTTAGCCTCCAACGGATCCATAATAAGTATGCTACGGGCGTTATTAAGGTTCTTTCTTTCAAAAAACGCAAGATATGCCTTTTTACGAAAGAAGTTATGCGAGAAACTCCAGTAAGACATCATTGCGTATGTGAATACATGGTAAGGTATGCCGTGCTTGTTGCAAAAAAATGCGGCATATGTATCCGGAAAGTTCCATAAACCGTGTATTAAAACAGCGTCGTTTTTAGGCGCTTCGTTCATGAATTTCTTTTTAAAATCAGAAGAAAAATACATCTTCCCTGCGCGTCGCTTGCAAACACAAATCGGAAAGTCCACTCTCCGTGTACCTACCATCCATGAATAACTCTCCGTGTATTCCCCGGGCCTCTCGGAGGTTGTTATAACAGAGCTTTTGTGGCCGAGCAGCGTAAGATTGGCGGCTATATTCGCGGTATTTACAAACGGCCCTCCGACATCATAACCCCAGTATGGGATAATGTTCAGTATTCGCATGATTCGCTTTGTGTTCTTTTTTGCAATTTTATTTTTTTAAGCGCTATATACATGAATATGAATATATACCACCCTTCATACAATATCTGGTACCCCCTTATTGTCGTAAATAAAAATACGAGGCCGTAGCTATATATAAATAGAACTGCCGGCGAGTGCTTTGACATTTCTATAAGTAAATCAAACTGCTTGGCCAGGAAACCCATAAATACACCTATTATGCATATGCCAAGCCACCCCTGGCATATGAAAAAATCCCCTACTAAAGAAAGGGCCACGGTATATCCCCTTATACCAAGGGCGTTCTCATAGGCCGCGTCGAAGTTGGCCGGCTTATTGGGCCACATGGCCCGCGGTATGAAATGGTATAACGGTCTTAAAATTAGAAATTCGCCCTCGTACGGAACCTTATCCGGCACGTATTCCGCCAGATAAAGTAACTGCATAAACTGGTCATCCCTGTGATATGCTATCGGTTGTGTTTTTATTATGCCGAAAAATGATTCGCCTATTACCTCGCCTATCCTTTCTCTGGAAGAGCTGGTTCTTACCACGAGCTGCAACTGAAGGAAAGACAGTAATAAATACAAAAGTACAAAAAGGAGGTATCTTTTTTTATTCTTTCTGTTGAAGGCGGTTATGTAATAGAATACGAATCCCGGCAGTAAAAGCGACGCAAAAGCGTACCTTGTCCCGCTGTTAAAAACAAACAGGGCTACCAAAAATGCCAAAATAATCAAGACTCTGCTTTTTCTCTTCGCTATGAAGAAATGGAATATCGAGAGCTGAAAACCGAGTATCTGAAAAAAACCGCATCCCGTCTTGAACCAATCCGACCAGCCGCCGTAAGCGGCCCTTCCCCACGGTTCGGTCCACCGTCCGGCGTGTATCAGGACATCCACTATTTTGCTCAGGCTTTTACCCCATATTATTACAGGCAATAACCCTATAATGCAGCTTATGAGCGCGTAGTTAAAAAGTTTTGTCGTGTCTACAGAGTCGCCGTAATCGAGCCTGGAAAAGATATTCCTGAGGTATGGCTTCCATCTCGCGAGATAGCTAATATAAAACATCGCTATAAACAGGGTAATCATTGAGAATGCCTTAAAAACCGTTTCCGGCGTAAATCGTTCCAGGCCTTCGCGCAGTACAAGGGGGTCCACAAGAACCCACGCTAAAACGCCGAGAAGAATGGCGCTTTTGGTATTAACCATGCATATTTTCAATTCCTGCGATTCCAGTTTCAAAGGTATGATTACGCCGAGGAATATGAGCGAGGCTATAAACTGCATGCTCTGCCAGCTTGTCGCCCTACTCGAGAAGAAAACATACGCAAATATGCCTATAATGGCAATTATGAATAACTCGAATATCACGAGATTTCTGTTTTTATCCATAGTGGGTTTCCGCCTCTTTCCTTGTTACGGTTTACTATTTTCCCCAAAGTACCGCAATGCCACATATTTTTTTATCGTCGCTGGTTTAACCGGTTCTCTTCTGCGCAAAAATTTACCGGAATCCCTGATAAAGTCCGCTAACCCTAAAAAGTATGCTTTAAAGAATGCTTTCGTTAAGCAGTAAATAAAATGGCTTATGAGACATTTTATCACGAAAATAAAACACGGTATAGCCGGGAAATACTTAAGATAAAAAAAAAGTTCGTTCCTGAAAGCGTAACGGTGGATAAGCTGATGGTCTCTGGTCAATATATCGGTTTCGTCGTGATAAATCGCTATTTCGTTTATCTGCAGTATCCTGAAACCTTTGTCCAAACATTTTATGGCCAGGTCTCTTTCTTCCCCCTGTCTGAAATAATGTTCGTCATATATATCGCTGTTGTTAAAAAACTTTTTCCTTATTGCATTAGCGCCGCCGAAATAAACCGCCACATCATACGGTGTTTTACTGGAAATATCGTCCGGGATCGTTTTACCCCCGGAAAGTCTTATTGCGAAATTTAGAATGCCTGCCTCCGGGTACTTTTCAAACATGCGAAGGGCCTTGGTAACAGCGTCTTTTTCCTCCGGCCAGGCATCGTCGTCCAAAAAGAACACGAAACCGGAGCCTGCGATTTTGAATAGATCGTTCCGCACCTTAACCAGGCCTTTGTGTTCGGGAAAATCAAAAAACTTTATTTCCGGAAAAGTCTTCTTGAGTTTCTCCGCGTCGATTTTGCCCCCATCGTTTCCGACAATAATCTCCATTAAGTCGTATTCTTTCTGTTTTCTTATCTCCTCCAGCATCTTATGCAAAATCTTTTCCCTGTTCCGTGTGACTATTATTATTGTGGCGACCGGTCTATTTTCCATTTTCAATATAACTTAATATGTTTCTTAACCTGACAGTGTGTTTTTCCCAAGAAAATTCTTCGGCCCTCTCTCTGGCGTTATTACCCATTTCAACCGTTTTTTCCATGCGCATTGCGAGCTCTTCCAGCCTGGCGGCCATACCGTTAACATCGCGGGGTTCGATTATGAAACCGTCGCAACCTTCCCTTATAATCTCTGGAGCGCCCGAATAACGGCTGGCTATTACCGGCATGCCGGTCGCCATAGCCTCTGTGATAACAAGGCCGAATCCTTCGACAAGAGAAGGTAAAACAAGCACATCGCTCTCGTGCATCTGGCGTACTATCTCCTCATGGGGTAACGTGCCCATATATTCGTATAGATCAGACCTTCGCCTGAACGCCGAACCTGAGCCTATTACCGGGCCGATAATCTTTAATTTTGTATTTTCGCTTTTTATTTTTTCGTACGCGTCTAAAAGGTATTTTATTCCTTTCCTTTGCCCAACCCCACCCACAAAGAGAATCTGAAAAGGCTTTTTTATCTCTCTTCTCTTAAATGCGAATTTCTTCATGTCTGTCCCGAGCGGTAATACCAGTATTTTACCGGAACTTATGCCGGCCTCCTCAAGCGTTTTCTTTGCGAACTCACTCTCCACAACGCACCAATCGGCGGCAAGCGGCTCTTTCTTAAGCCTCTCGATATACCATTTGGGGAAATACAGGTTATTTATTGAATCCGCCCATTCGGGGTTTTTTATCTTTTCCTCCTCCAGTATTCTGATAGCTGCCGTTACGTGAGCGTTGCTGAATTCCGCTATCGCCGTAATCTTCCTTTTCCCCGCCGCCTCAAGACTTCTAAGGCAACTCCCCTGAAATCCCCAAAAAATTTTGCAGTCCGCAAGCTGTGTTTTGGCGACAAAATTGTCGAAAAGCGCGTCCCTTGCGCACACCATATCCGAAACAACCCTCTTATTTCCAACGACGCCTCTGAGAAGAATTTCCGGAATCTCGAAAAAAGGATACCTTATCACCTTATCCGGAGAAAGATCGTTTTCGCATCTTTTGCTGAAGAACTTGTCTAAAGGCTTAAATTTCGCAAAAATACTATCCGGAAATCTCGAGGGCATATAGTAGGTACTGGTCACGAACCTTGCCAGACGTCCTATATTTTCCAGTGAAACGGCTACTTTATAGGAATGCTGCTTCCCTGCATGGCTTAGCATTATGTCGTTTTCCGGTTTATAGAGTATCATAAATTCTTTGCCTTTTGACTTAACGCAAGTATTGAAAATATTCCCCAAAGCCTCCCCGTTAGCCTAGCGAGTTTGTTTTTGATGTCCGGACGTTTTTTCACAAAATTAATTTCGGCCAGAGTGCAATAAACAATCTGGTAATAGAAAAATCTTATTTTGTCCCCAAGGCTGTATTTCTCTAAAACCTTTGTCATCACGTACCATCTGTTCAAAACCTTCATTTTTTCCACAAAAATCCAGCTTTTATGCGTCCTGCCGCCAAGATCCTTGTGGAAACAACGCGCTTTTGACGTATTTATAAGCCTGTATTTCTTTCCGATACGAGAGGAAAGTTCCACATCTTCCATAAAAGAATAGCCTTTAAAATTTTTATTGAACTCGTATTCCAAAAATATGTCCTTCCTATAGGCCGAACAGCAGGACGGCAGCCAATCCACTGCCTGTTCCGCCTCCGCGAGACGCTTATCTTCCGGAAGAAAGTTTACCGCTGGCCCCACGACTTTCCCCGCATAGCTTGCCCTTCTTTCCCCCTTTCTTAGGGATATGTCAAACAGGAATTTATTTATCCTTCTGAGCCTTGTATATGTCTGGTTCACTATTGTCCCGCTTACGCCGGCAATTTTCCTTTCGGGGTCTTTTTCAAATACGGATGTTATTTCTTTGATAAAATCGGGTTCGGCCAGGACGTCGTCATCAAGAAATAATAAAATATCGCCTGTGGCTTTTTCCGCCCCTTTGTTTCTCTGCACGGCCGCTCCGAGAGGGCCTATGTTATAATATTTTAATCTTACTTTAAGGTCGTTATTAATAACAAGACTATTTACAGTTTCTTCTGTTTCCGCGTCGCTTCCGCCGTGCGCTATGATTATTTCATCCGGCAAAAGAGACTGGCCTTTCAGGCTCTCAAGGCATTCTTTAATTTCGTGCGGCCTTCTGTCGGTAGCGATTATTATGGATATCATTTTTAACGGATTTTACTTTGTGCGGCCCCACGGCCTCTCCACCTAAGATGGCGGGGCCGAGGCTCCCTCTCTCTTCCGCAACTCCTCTTATCCCCGGTAGGCCCGGGAATTCGATAAGTCGGCGGGATTAAATATGCCCCTTCCGTAAAAGCGTTATTTCAGGCCTATTTTTCCAAACAAAACTTTGAACCTTTCCTTCCACGTATGGTCCCGAACGGCCCTCCTGTATCCGGCTTCACGCATATTGGAGGCTGCGGAGGAATGCCCAAGATAAAACTTTATTTTATCCGCAAGCTCCTCTTGTGTGCGGTATGTATCGATTTCTTTTCCCAGTTCATAAAATTCCCCGATTTCCGCGGTATAACCCGTAAGGTAGCAACTACGGCACATGGGCGCTTCGAAATCGCGCAATCGCACATGCGGTATTAACCGCGAACCCGGCTGCCCGTCAGCCCAGACGTTGCTGAAATTCAGAACCACTTCATAAAGGGCGTATGTTTTGCTTATATCGCCGGGTGCTATTTCTTCCTTGGGATTAATCGACATAATCAACGCGTCCAGTTCACGGGTTTTGATCTTATAATTAATTTGATTTGCCGTCCTGAGAACCCCTTTAAACAGGCCGTTTTTTCTTATGTTGCCCGATATAACGTTCATATAAGACTCAAGGCTCGCCTGAGGAGGCTGTCTTCTTCCCAAATAGCTTGATTTGGCGTCTCCTGGAACATCCTTTTTATGACGCGCCGCTTTCCATCCGTTTCCGTATATGTCCAAAGGTATGCCAGAGGCTATAAGAGCCGCGAGCCAGCGGTCACGGTCGGCATAACGGCTCCCGACAAAACACGCCTTTGGCTGGCGAATCCCCGCATCAACCGGGCTGTAAAGCCCGGGGTCTGCTCCGAGCTGGACCCATACCGGGTTTGCGTCGGATTTTATATATAGTTCCCTGGCATTTTTTTCCGTATGCCAGGCGAAATTAACGGATTTTGCTATCTCGGACACAAGCTCAAATTGATAAATGCTGTTACAGTAAAAATTCACTGTTTTAATGCCAAGCCTATGTATCCTGTCAAAACCCGAAGGGTCAAAATGCGCGTTGTAAAAATAACTTAAAAACATATCTACGGGTTTTTCTTTGTGCGCCTTCTCTACCTCGTCTATAATGCGCTGCGCGATCTGCGCGCGAACCCGCCTTTCCTCAGATGTGAAGTCGCCAGGGACGTGCATAAACCGGCTGGACGGCAATAAATCCACCTGTGACTCCAGAATTTCACATCCCAACTGCCGCAGGGCCTCGTAAAAATTCCCGCTCCAGAGCCCTCCGTAGTATAGTTTGGGATTAAGTGAATGACGGACAGCGGTAAAAATGCGCATAAGTTATTCCAATTCCTTAAGGCGTTCTTCTGGAACTAAAACAAGGTTCGCGCCGTTATTCTTCCATGTGCATTCGGTAATTGTCGTCAGTTTTTGCTTTTCCGTATCGAACAATCTTATGGCATAACGGAAGCGGTTTGCCAATGCCATTAAATTTTCGGGCGTCGCTCCGAAAGGCGGCCATGTAAGCGTACCGTATTCGGTAATAATAACCGGGCGCAATTCCCCCAAAAGGTAAGGCGATGACTGAAGTACTTCTAATTCCGCCCCCTCGAGATCAATCTTTACAAGGTCCACTCCGGCTAAAGCCCGCTCTTTTATCACGTCATCAAGCCGGCGGCCCTCTACTTTGACGGAATTAAAAAGACTTTTATCAAAATATTTCGTTATGCGCAGGCTTGAATAGATGTTTTTTCTATAGGGTATTAAAAAATCGACTTCTCCCGGCTCGGAGGTCAACGCACAATGCAACCCGGGCTCAAGCCCGTTAATCCTTAGATTGCGTTCTAGCAATTCAGACTCTTCCGGATTGGCTTCGATAGCTATAACCCTGCCCTTTTCCCCTACCAAACCGGCCGCCAATGCGGAAAAAAAACCGATATTAGCGCCGCAATCAACGAATACCTTACCGGGACCCAATATCCGTCTAAGGCAGGCCTGGACGTCGGGTTCATAGTGCTCTATAGCCGGCCAGACGCACAGGGTGGAAAAACGCCCCGGTTCTATCAGTAAATAACCGCCTTCGGAGAAACGATACCTTAACGCTTTTGTCGGGTTAAAAAACCAGTATGCTTTGCTATATAAAATCCGAATGACAAGCTTTGCGCTTGCAATCGCTGCGGGACGGTTAAACAGGCATTTTCCAAGAAATCTTATAACATTCATAAATAAGTTTTATTCTCTCAATCTCTTGTAAAACAATATAAGCCGCAGCTGTAATTCGCGTCAACAAAATCGGACGGTGATACGCCCTGCATAAAATCTCCACCGTCGCTAACCGCCGCGAATTCCAAGAGGCGTAATTCATCCAAAACGTCCACGGGTTTTTGTGGATGCCATATCCTCTGTGCGTTAAAACAAACCCTTTCCCTGCCGATTGGCATGCTTAAAAGCAGTTGCCCGCCCTTTGCCAAAATACGCATCAATTCGCGCAGGGCCTTCGATGTTCCGTCCGGGTCCAAAGAGTCGCCGTAACGCCCAAGACCTACATGTTCGGCCACATGCAGGCATGATAACGAATAAACGCTTTTATCGGCTAACGCTAGGTCCAGGATATCGCCCTTGCGAAATTCAAAATTCGGCAGATTAAAGCCGGGCGACCGGATATCCCAGTAAATTACGGGGCAGATAGCGGTTGCCTGGCCTGTAAACCCGTCCAGTCTTGAGCCCACATCATTGTGTCTGTCCGGCTTAAGCGCGGCAAGCTTTTTAAGTGCCCAGATGTCCTGGTAAAAATAATGACGCTCCCCTCCGGACTGGCTCGAAGGGTCGCGGTCAAATAAACATGGGGCCAGTTCATCAAAATCCGCCCTGCCGCCCATAACGGCAAAATGCCTCCACTGCCGCAAGTAGTTGATATAGAGTTTTGGCAATCTAATAAATTTTCTCCCTCTACAGTAAATAAAAGGCTGTATCAGGTGCCACATCCCGCGCAAGAACTCTATCGTTCTCATTTTTGTTATTTTACAATTCCTATGTCCTTAGGAGGCTTTTAAAAGTCTCTCGTACAGGTTGCGGGTTTCTGTTACTGTTTTATCCCAGCTAAATTTTTCCGCCTGCTGCCTGCCTTTGCTCATTATATTATCTCTTTCTATCGGCGAAAGTTCGGCTGCACGGTCCAGCGCCCGGGCAATTGACGGGATATCGTCCGGATTAAAGTATATTACGGCATCCCCGGCTACTTCCGGAAGGCTGGAACTATCCGATACGGCCACTATCCCGCCTGCTTTAATAGCTTCCAGGACGGGCAATCCGAAGCCCTCATAAAAAGAGGGATAAACAGTGCAGACGGCCGACCTGTAAAGCGCCGTAAGTGAATCCGGTTTTAGCCAGCCTGATTTCGCGACGTTATCCTCAATGCCAAATTTATTTATGAGCTGCGATTCCTCCGCGGTCC
>JAFGLX010000038.1 GCA_016927795.1 Candidatus Omnitrophota bacterium | reverse complement strand
TAATAAAGGTAAATTCGCCATACGGGCACTTCTTCTGCTAATAATATGTATTGAAATGGGTTACCTCTCTTCAATAACAGTAAATAAAAGAACGATTGTATCAGCAAGAGAATTTAAGCAAAAAACCGGATATAATGACCATACTGTAGATGCTCTGAAATATCTGAGTTCAATTGATAAAGGATTTTACAGGATAAATAAGGATTATTCTTCCAGCCCGGCCGTTTATGGCAGTTTAAATGATGCAAAAGTCCAGAAGTTTAAAGGTACTGCATCATATCTTTCTTTCAACCAGTTGTATTTTATTAAATTTTTGCAGGCAACTAATACCATTGACCGCGATAATGAGTCGCATACGCGCTGGGCACCAGGGTTAAGTCAATGCCCTTCGCTTCATTCATTTGCAAGTATTAAATATAATATAACTAAAGATAAAAAACCCTATATGCTTAATGTAATGTACGACTTGATTGCAACCTTTAATGATGTAAAAGTACTAAAAAATAGATTCTTTCTACCCTTGGGATTTACCTATGACCAATATATTACTTTTAATGATTTTAAAAAACGAACTATAGGACAGAAACAAATTGCTTTGTATGAAGCTTTTATTATTAATGATCCTTCGGATTCTATAACGAAAGAACTGCCAGAATATAGTTTTTCCGATACGATAAAAACATACACCTTGTCAGACTTTAAGAAGGCTATTGATAATAGAAAAGAGGATACCCTTAATATTACCGAATATAACGATAATCTAATTAAAGGGGCAATAATTTTAAGACAAAAAAAGATGTTGTTTTTCTCCATCCCCTATGACAAAGGTTGGAAGGCCTATGTTGATGGTAAAGAACAAAAGCTAAAACTGATAACTATCGGATTCATGGGATTGCTGCTCGACAAAGGAGAGCATACAATTGAATTAATTTATTTCCCCCCTTATGTTATTATTGGCTTTATCATATCAATATTAGCGCTAATAGTTTATTTCTTATTGGTTTTTGGCCCGCGTCCCCCATATGGAATTAAAAATTTATTTATTCGCCAAAAGCAATGAAATCCCCATGCGCGCCTGCCTCGTAAGCTGCGATATGCCTCTTATCTTTGAAAGCTTTTTCATGATGAAACCGGGCCGCGAATAGAACTTTTTATTTGCCATCCGTATAAAAGCGTCAACCCTCTCTTCCGGCAGGTCCTTTGTAGATATGGTAGGGGTTCTATTGCCCGCATTGCCGGCGAAAAACCTGTCCCAATAATCGGGCGCGACAAGCTTTTTCGAAACCGCCCAATCGAAAAGCTGGCTGCCGGGAATAAGCATCACTTTGCTGAATACCGCAAATTCCGGGTCTATCTCAAGGGCGAGCTTTAATGTTTTTTCCATTGTCTTATCCGTCTCGGAAGGGCACCCTAGCATAAAATACCCGAATATCTCTATCCCTGCGTCTTTTGTCATTTCGGCGCAGGCAAGGGATTGTTTTACGGTTATGTCTTTTTTTAAAACTCCGAGTATGCCGTCGTCACCGGATTCAAAACCGTATCTTATCCTATAGCATCCGGCCTTTTTCATAGCCTTAAGTAGCCCGGGGGTTACAACGTCAACACGCGCACGGCACTCCCATACGACGTCAAGTCCCGAGCCTGAAATCATTTCACAAAGCTCCATCGTCTTATGGGGATCTGTTACAAATTCGTCGTCAAAAAACATTATTTCGTCTATTTTATAAAAATCTTTCAGCTCCTTTATCTCTTCGACTATTCTTGCGTTTGGGAATGACCTCCATCTATGACCCATCCGGTTTGTCCTGTCACAATACACGCACTTGTACGGGCAACCGCGGCTTGTTACAACCGTGGCGAATCTGGACCTGGCGGTAAACACATCGTAGTAGCGCTCAAGGCGCACAAGGTTTCTTGCGGGAGCCGGTACGGTATCGAGGTTCTCGATAAAAGGCCTGGAAGGATTTTTTATTATATCGTTGCTGGCACGGAATATTATGCCTTTTATGCCGCGCATATCCCTATTGCGGCATATTGCATCTGCGAGCTCAACTACCGTTTCCTCCCCTTCTCCTATTACCCCGAAATCGAAGGCGCTATATTTCATGAAAGCTTCGGGCATAGAGGTTACCGCCGCGCCACCCGCTATTAAAACGGTTTTCGGATTTTTTTTCTTCACAAATCTTGCGATTTCGTCAGCCTGATGAAACGTCCATGTCATTACGTGAATACCAATAACCGGCGGTTCAAAGTTATCTATAAGCTCCGCCAGCTTCCTTTTTGGTTCTCTCTCGGCATCCATATCAAAAACCCTGACATCGTGGCCTTTTTCACGTAACACGGCAGCGATATACAAAAGCCCTAGAGACGGGTATGAGCCTCTTGCCCTCTCAATGCCGGGATCATAATGCCCGGTCTTCTCCTGTCTGATGCTGGGATTTACAAGCAGAATGCGCATAAAATACTTACTATCTTTTTTTGCTCATGAGGTCGGCTAAAAGGCCAAAAAGAATAAGCTGTATACCGCCCACTATCAATATTGCCATTGTCGCGTCGCCGAAAACACCCGCCCCATGCAGCAATATGGAAATACCGAGCAATATACCCGCTGCTGTCAAAATAAGACCGACAGGAAGGAATATAACCAGCGGATTTATGTGAGCGAAGAGGCGTGCTATCGTGGGTAAAACCTTGAATGGATAACGCCACGAAATAAAGGAAGTGCCCTTCTCGCGTTTCTTAAAAACCACGGGAACCTCGATAATGCGCATATGGCGAGCCCAGGCATCTATTATCAGCTGTTGCGTTTCGTTATAATCGGATATTATCTCAAAATCCTTAAGATACCTTCTGCCAAAAGCCATAAGGCCGGTCTGGCTGTCTGTTATCTTTAGGCCGGTCAAAAGCCTTACCACCCAGCTGAAAAATCTGTTGCCAGCCGCCCTGTAAAAAGGCATCCTGTATCCAAGCCCTCCCTTAAAACGGGAACCGAAAACGCAATCCGCCTCATCATTGATTACCGGCCGTATAACCTTGTCTATATCGTCCGGGTCGTGCTGAAAATCCGCGTCTATCTTAACGGCAACGTCCGCGCCCATCTCATAGGCGCGCTGCATGCCGGTTCTCGTGGAAGCGCCAAGGCCCCTATTGGAGGTATGGGATATGACCGTTTTAACGCCTGCGCTTTTGGCTACCTTTGCCGTATCATCGGCAGAACCGTCGTCAACGACTATTATGTCCGTCCAGTATCCCTGCTTTCTCCCCTCTATGTAGTCTTTTTTGATTTTCTCTATTACCGCGCCTATCGAATCGGCCTCGTTATAGGCAGGTATAAAAATAACAACGTAAGGATATCTTTCTAACGGCATTTTTTTCGCCCCCTTCTCATATTATTCACAACGTGTTCAACCGACCTCACAATATAGTCCAGTTCCTTTCTGGTAAGACCCGGATACATGGGAAGCGTAACGATTCTATCGGAAACATCCTCGGTCACTGGCAAGTCGCCTTTTCCGTAATTATAGGTACGGGCGTAGTAACGTTGCATGTGGACCGGCGGCGTGAAATGAACCGAAGCCATTACACCCTTTTCCCGCAGACCGCTGATAAACTCGTCCCTATTTATGCCTTTCGTTCTAACGGTATACATCTGATAGACATGAAAAGAATTCGCGCCTTCAAAAGGCATCTCAAGCTCGGGAAATACAAGCCGCCTATTAAGGTAAGCGGCGTTTGCCCTGCGTTTTCTGTTCATGCCGTCCAGTTTCTTAAGTTGTTCGATACCTATCGCGGCAAGTATGCTACTCATTCTGTAATTATAACCGGCCGTAAAAGCCTCCCTGTACCACGGGTTTTTGGCTTTTTCCCTTTCGTAGGTGCTTCTGGATATGCCGTGTGCCGCCAGTGCCTTCACCCTGTCCGCTATCTCATCGCTTTCGGTGACAAGCATGCCTCCCTCACCAGTAGTGATATTCTTTGTCGGAAAAAATGAAAAACAACCTATGCCGAACGACCCGGTCTTTCGGCCCCTGTACGTCCCGCCCAGGGTCTCTGCCGAATCCTCTATTACGCTTAGATTGCGCCTTTTGGCGATAGCGATGATTCTATCCATTTCGCAGGCCTGCCCGCCGTAATGTACGACCATTATCGCCTGCGTCCTTTTCGTTATCTTTCTCTCTACATCGTGAGGGTCTATATTGCATGTTTTATAATCTATATCGGCGAAGACAGGCCTCGCACCGGCTTTCACGATGGCGTTCGCGGAGGCCACAAAAGTGAAACTGGGTAGAATTACCTCTCCCTTTATGGACAACGCCTCAAGCGCAAGCTGCAAAGCCGAGGTGCACGAATTAAGGCTTACGGCCCGTTTTGTCCCTATGTAAGCGGCGAATGTTTTTTCGAACTCGGCATTTTTAGGCCCATCGGTAAGCCACCCTGATTTAATGACCTTTTCTGCGGATTTTAATTCCTTTTTATCTATGTTTGGCACGCATAAAGG
>JAFGLX010000037.1 GCA_016927795.1 Candidatus Omnitrophota bacterium | reverse complement strand
TGCATCAGGATTGGCGGAGACGAGATGGACGAAGCGATTATCGAGCATTTGAAGAAGACCTATAACCTGATGATTGGTGAAAGAACAGCCGAAGAGATAAAAATTAGGATTGGTTCGGCCTATCCTCTGGACGAAGAGCTTACTATGGAGGTAAGAGGCCGTGACCTTGTCGCGGGGCTGCCAAAAATGATAACTGTCTCCAGCGAGGAAATACGAGAAGCGCTGGCGGAGCCTATCGCGCAAATCGTTGAAGCCATACGTATAACTCTCGAGAGAACCCCACCCGAACTTTCTGCGGATTTGATGGAAAAAGGGCTTATATTGGCGGGCGGCGGTTCCCTGTTGCGCGGCCTCGACAAACTCATTTCCGAAGAAACAGGCCTGCCGGTTCATATCGCCGAAGACCCTTTGACCGCCGTGGCGCTCGGTACCGGTAAGGTACTAAGCGAAATAAAATATCTGAAAAGGGTCGCGGTAAATCCAAAAGTGGAACGATAAAAACACTAATCCACACGAATTTCACACGAACCAACACGAATTATTCAACGCGGAATCTGTGCTGACCCCTTCGCTTCGTTCCGATTAGGTGCTTAAGGGCAAGTTATTCGTGGCCATTCGTGTTTGATTCGTGCCCATTCGTGTTTAATGCGAATATACAGGATAAGAAAATTTCCCGCCAAACTGGTCATAATCCTTCTTATTGTCGCCATAATTGTCTTTAAACCGCATTTTTTATCCGGCATGATGGATTTTGCTTTCGATACCGTGCTAAGGCCGTTTAAATTCCTAAATACCGCTAGGAACTATATAGTACACCTCGGGAAATTTTCCGGTGAGAACCTGTCTCTCAGGCAGCGCCTGGGCGAACTTTCCGTGAGGCTTACCAGGATGGAGGACATAGCGCGCGAGAACGAAAGGTTGCGCGCCATGCTGAATTTTCAAAAAAGATTGCAGTACACTACGGTTATCGCGAGTGTCGTAGGGCGCGATTCCACCGATTGGAGAAAGGGTATAATAATTGACAAGGGAAGAGTTGACGGAATAAAAGAGCATATGCCCTGCGCGACCGCGAACGGTTTAATCGGCCTCGTTACCGAAGTAACGCCGCATTCAAGCAAGGTTATGCTAATTACAGACCCCAATTCCCGGATAGGCGTGCTTTTGGAAGAGTCGAGACAGAGCGGCGTGTTAGTCGGCCTGCGTGAAGGAGGCTGCAAGGTTATATACCTTTCAATGGATGAAGACGTGAAAAAGGGCGATAAGGTGGTAACGGCCGGGTTCGGGCCGCTCATTCCAAAGGGTTTACCCGTGGGGGAAGTTACCAATTTCGGAACGGAGGAAGTCGGCCTGTACAGATACGCCGCAGTAAGGCCCTTTCAGGATCTCGGGAAGATCGAAGAGATAATGTGTATAGACGTAAACGATGGCAATAAGTATTAAAAGGACAAATCTTTACGCAAGCCTGGCCGTTATTCTCTTTTTAGAGCTTACCTTTTTTAATAAATTCAGGATTTTCGGGGTACGGCCGGAGCTTTTGATGACGGCCGCTATTTTTTTCGGATTCCATTTCGGTGTCTCATACGGCGCAGAGGCTGGCTTGGCCTCGGGAATAATTAAAGATATATTCAGTATTTCGCCTTTCGGCATTAACACTGTTTCGTTTCTTCTTATCGGCGCTGCCGCAGGTTTTCTTAAAGACAAGGTTTTCAAAGAAAACGCGATAACGCAGTTTGCGTTTTCATTCCTTTCCGTGTGCGTCTCATCAGCCGCCGTTTTTATTTATCTGACCGAAACCGCCTCATCCGGCGTTGGCGGCGCGTTCTGGAAGACGTGTTTATGCAAAGGTATTTATACGGGCTTCTTGGCGCCGATCACCTTTTTTATATTGAACGCCGCCTTTAAGCCTAAAAACCTCCAGGATTTATGAGAGAAAGAGTGTTCACCGGCATAATACTGGTTTTGTTCATAGCGATTACAGGTGGGCTTTTTTATACGCAGATCGCACGATACGGTCTATACAGCAAATTGTCCGAAAAAAACCGTATCAGAGTTATCCCGCTGGAGGCGCCGCGCGGCAAGATGTATGACCGTAACGGAAGGCTTCTTGTGAGTAACAGGATAGCCTTTGACGTGGCCGTGGTGCCGAACGAAATAAGCAACAAAACGAAATTAATCGACGGGCTGAGTGACATATTAGGAACGGAAAAAGAAGACATGGCCCGGAAAATATCCGCCGCCCGCGCGGGTAACCCGTTTTTGCCGGCGACGGTAGCCGAAGACATAGAAAAAGACAAGGCTATCAAGATCGAGGAAGTGCGGATGGAATTCCCGGGCGTGATAGTGACGACGCGCCCAATAAGAAACTATATTTATAAAGAAGCGATTTCACATGTTACCGGGTACCTGGGGAAGATAAGCGAGGCAGAGCTTGCGCGATATAAAACGTACGGCTATCGAATGGTTGATTTTGTCGGTAAGGACGGATTAGAGCGCGCTTACAACGACTACCTGCGGGGTGTTGACGGAGGCATCCAGACCGAAGTGGACTCGAGGGGCAGACAGCTTAGGTTTCTTGCCGTAAAAGAACCGGAGCGGGGCAAGGATTTGCACCTCACACTTGACGCGGAACTGCAAAAGTTTTGCAGCGAACTTTTCAAGGAAGAAACCGGCGCATTAGCGGTGATGGATTCTGAGACCGGCGGGATTCTTGCTCTGGTAAGCAGTCCCGGCTTCGATCCCAACATATTCATAAGCCCCAGGAATTCGCGCCAGGTGCGTAAACTCCTCAGCGATAAAAAATATTTCCCCATGATAGACCGCGCCATCGCGTCCGCCTATCCGGCGGGCTCGGTATTTAAGATAGTAGTGGCGCTTGGGGGTTTGGATTCCGGTGTTTTCGGAAAAGACGATACTTTTAATTGCAGCGGTTCGCATTGGGTGGGAAACAGGGTGTTTCATTGCTGGAAGGATGAAGGGCATGGCACGCTAAACATGCGCGGCGGGCTTAAAAATTCATGCAACATATTTTTCTACCAGCTTGGCATAAGTGTGGGGCCGGATGCCATATCCAAATACGCATTCAAGTTGGGGCTCGGCCGGCCCACCGGCATAGATTTGCCCGGCGAGGTGAGCGGGTTTGTGCCTACGCCTGCATGGAAGAAAAAGAGTCTGCGCCAGGCATGGTTTATAGGCGAGACGGCCAACCTGTCTATAGGTCAGGGATATCTACTGGTCACCCCGCTTCAGATCCTGCAGCTTGTGAATATCATGGCCACCGAAGGAAAAATAACACAGCCCTTTCTTGTGGATAAAATAGGCGAGGTGCGCCTGCACCACACAAAAATACAGGACCTAAGGCTAAATCCGGAAGCGGTTGAAATAGTACGGGAAGGCATGAGGGATGTGGTAAACGCCCCACACGGCACGGGATTTTATGCGAGGCCAAAAGAAGTTATCGTAGCCGGAAAGACCGGAACGGCGCAGAACCCGAACGGCATCTCCCACGCGTGGTTTACGGGATTTGCCCCGTTCGACCATCCTAAAATTTCCGTTGTAGTGTTTGTAGAGCACGGGGGCAAGGGCGGCCTGAAGCCGGCCCGTTTCGCAAAAAAAATCGTTGAGGAAGCAAAAAGGCTTGAACTTTTATGAGATTCGGCGGATTTGACAAGATATTGTTTTTTTCCGTTTGCGGCATACTCTTAATAGGAATTATGACACTTTACAGCGCCTCAGCCGCCTATAATTCCCACGCCATTATACTGCGTCAGATCTTCTGGATTTTTTTTGGGTTTCTCGCGTTGTCCATCGCGCTATTTATAGATTATCAGAAAATCGTTAATGTATCCTATTTTCTTTACGGCATAACGGTTATTTTGCTTCTTTTTGTACTTTTTGCGGGAAAGGCAAAAGGGGGGTCTCACAGATGGATAAGTTTATGGGCTTTTAATTTTC
>JAFGLX010000001.1 GCA_016927795.1 Candidatus Omnitrophota bacterium | reverse complement strand
GCCTCATATTGTATACGCTATCGGAGCGTCTCCCTTGCACGAAATATTATGAGATATTACCGGGGGTAACTACACAGAAAAACGTCCAGGAAGAGGTAGCAGATTCCCTCGCGCGCTACGGGGTAAATTTTATTGTTCTGCAGGACATAGAATTACCGCGACCGGACGCCTCCGGGACCGAAGGCAAAATGCTTTTTCTTGACGACTACATAGCTAAAAATTTCCGACCGGTAAAGAAAATAGGGAAATTCAATATATATGAGAAGATATAACTATGCCGTTCTCGCGCTTTTTATAGTAAGTTTTCTTGTGCTTTTTCCATCATGGGACAAGTACTGGGCGCCGTACGACGAGGGCAATTATCTCATTACCGCGCGAATGGTGACAGAAGGCATGGTCCCTTACAGGGATTTTCTGCTTGCCATGTACCCGCCGGCTTACGCATTTTTGCTGGCTTTTCTTTTTAAGTTATTTGGGTTGCATTTTCTGGTAACGCGTATGTATAATATTGTTTTATTTTCATTAATTTCTACGTCCGTTTTTTGCATAGCAAGAAAAATAGCGTCGTTTAAATACAGTTTGATTTCCTTTCTTTTGTGCCTGGGCGCTCTGGCTGGCTGGGGCGAGCCGCCTATCCCGCGGCCGATATGGCCGGGCGTCGCGTTAAGTCTTCTCGGGGTGCTGTTTATACTGGATTTTATAGAAAGCGGGAAGATGACTTATTTCGCTCTCTCCAGCTTGTTTACGGGGGCGACTGTAATATTCAGGCATGACATAGGCCTTCTTACTTTTTCCGCGGTAGCTTTGGGCATTTTGTTATATTCCGTTAATGCGGTCGAGGGTAAAAAAAACGCGTTTCTCGTATCGAAAAAAGCATTAGGTTTTTTGGTTGCGTATTCGGCGATGCCCTTTCTTTTTTCGGCCCTTTTGTTTATATGGCTTGCTAAAACCGGTGCGCTAGAGGAGGCCTACCGGGCCATGTTTACGCTGCCTTTTACTTTCAACAAATGGGCGGCGATACCGTTTCCCGCGTTCTGTACGGATTTCGGCATGATTTTCCACAGGGGCTGCCTTTTTATAAAAAACAACAAATTTTACATACCACCGGTCGTATGCGCGGCGGGTACGATGCTGTTCTTCATGGAGGTATTCGCAAAAAGAAAACTTGATAAAAGGACTATAGCGCTTCTTCTCTTGACGGTTTTGGCGTTCTTTTATCTGCAGCAACTTGTATTCAGGACGGACGGAAACCACCTGGCCGTTTCTTTTCCGCCTGCTGCCATCCTTTTCGGGACGTTTTTTACCTATAATGCTGCCGCTACCGCGCGACCGAAACCGTTATTTTTGAAAGTTTTTAAGATAGCGGTTATATCGTACGTATCGCTTTTGATGGCGCTTTTCTTTTATCAGAGCTTGGAAAAGTATATAAAGGACATTTACGTAAAACCTTTTGTTAAAAAAAATATAGAGCCTGTTTCGTTCGGGCAGGGTACCGTATACGTTCCGGCCGACGGGCGCCGGGCGTTTGTTGAGCTCGCGAAATACATAAGCGATAATACCCAAAAAGGGGAAATGATATATATCGGCCATCTGCATCACAAGGTCCCGCAGATGGGGTGGTTTGACCTTCTCTATTTCGTAACCGACCGGCTTCCGGCGGTTAGGTATCACATAATGATTCCCGGTTTTCAGAGCCGCGACGACATACAGGAGGAAATGGTCGCGGACCTTAAGCGGAATAACGTAAGAGTTATTCTTCTTAGAGATTTCGGCAAGACGGATGCGATCGGCCCCCTTGACAGATACATAAGGGGAAATTATAATCTGGATAGGCTAATAGACAACTACCACATATATGTCAGACGATAAGAAAGTTATATTTATTGATAGAGACGGCGTCGTAAATGAGGACCCGGGTGGCTGGACGGAGCACGGTTATGTTACAAAGTGGGAGGATTTCCATTTTTTACCCGGCTCAAAAGAGGCGCTCCGGAAACTTAATGAAAACGGCTATGATATAGTCATAATATCGAACCAGGCCGGCGTAGGCAAAGGATATTACACCGAAGAGGATCTGGAATCTATAACGAGGAACATGCTGGATGCGATAAGCGAGTCAGGGGGGAGAGTAAAAGGGGTATATTACTGTGTTCACAAGGCGGATGATAACTGTGATTGCCGGAAGCCCGGTACCGGACTTTTTCGACGCGCCGAAACGGAGCTGGGGATAGAGTCTTACGGAAGATATTTTGTAGGTGACGGTAAAATGGATGTAGAGGCCGCAAGCCAGGCGGGCCTTAAGTCCGTTTTGGTATTGAGCGGTAAGACAAAACTTGCGGACGTCCGCACGTGGGATATACAGCCGGATTTCATTTTCGATAATTTATACGCGTCGGTTAATTTTATAATAAATCACTGAAAAAGGGGGGAAGATGAAGATAGTGATAACGGGCGGAGCGGGCATGGTAGGCAGCCACGCCGCGGAATTTTATGCTCGCAAGGGATACGAGGTTGTGGTTTTTGACAACCTGATGCGCTCAAAGCTATTCGGATATGACAAAAAAAGTGTTGAGTACAACTGGAATTATCTTTCAAAATACAAAGAAATACAACGCGTACTGGGGGATGTAAGGCATGAAGATGACCTGGCCGCGGTTATGACAGAGGACGTGGCAACGGTAATACATACCGCCGGACAACCGGGAGTCGGTTTCTCGGTTCAGAATCCGGAAGAGGATTACTCGATAAACGCCTTCGGTACGTTTAACGTGCTTGAACAGGTTAGAAAGAGGTGCCCGAAGGCGTCTTTTGTATACTGTTCCACCAATAAGGTATACGGGGAAAGGGTAAGCGAGCTTCCGCTCTCCGAAACGGATACCCGATACCGCTTCAGCAATATCGAAGGAATTCCGGAGGATTTCGGAATAGATTTAAACCCGCATACTCCGTACGGGGTAAGTAAATACGTGGGCGACATTTACACCCAAGAATATGCCGCCACTTTCGGCATTAAGGCTTGTGTCTTTCGCATGAGTTGCATATACGGCACAAGGCAGTTCGGTTTTGAGGACCAGGGGTGGCTTGCGCATTTCATAATTTCCAACATAACGAACCGCCCTGTTACCATATACGGAGACGGTAAGCAGGTAAGGGACGTGCTTTACGTTGAGGATTTAATATGGGCCTTCGACAGCTTCATAAATTCCGGACTTAAAAACGGCATTTTCAATATAGGCGGAGGAACCGGAAACACCCTGTCGCTTTTGGAATTTGTGAATACAGTCGAATCAAAAACGGGAAAAAAATTCAAGCTTGGTTTTGATAAATGGAGGCCGTTTGACCAGAAGGTTTATGTATCAGATACCGCAAAAGTGCAAAAGGCACTTGGGTGGTCACAACGCGTAGGCGTAAGCGAAGGTATCGACAGGCTGTTAGACTGGGCACGGTCCAGTATGGACTTTTTTAAATAGGGGGGTTATTTTTTCCAGGAAAAAGAGACGGCGCCACCAGAGAAAGGAGGATCGGGAATTTATAAAAGCGTTGGATCCCACCGATTTTATAAATTCATACGGAAAAATGAAAACATCGATAATTATACCCATGTGCAACGAGGAGGGCAACGCCCACAGACTTTTGGAGGAACTTGTAAATAAGACACGCTCTTGGACGGGTGCCTATGAGATTGTAGCGGTTGACGACAACAGCACCGATAAAACACCCGAAATTTTAAAAGAGTACGCCGACAAAAATCCCTCTGTATCCTGCGTGATAAAACGTGACGGCAAAAAAGGTATGGGTTCTGCTCTGGTGGAAGGCATGAAAAGGTCCTTAGGTGAGACAATCGTCTGGGTCATGGGAGACCTTTCGGATGACCTCGACAAAATACCCGAAATAGTGAAAAAGATAGGAGACGGCTATGACATAGTTTTTGCGTCGCGTTATATGAAAGACGGCTCAAGCGGCGACCTGGACAGATTAAAGGCTTTTCTGAGTTCAAGGTTTACCGTATTTACCAACATTTTATTCGGCATAAAGGTGCATGATATAACAAACGCCTTCAGGGGATTTAAGAGGACGTTGGCTGAAAAAATAAAACTGGAAAATACCGATTTCGCTATTTCGCCGGAACTTGCCATAAAAGCGCACCTTCTCGGTTATAAAATGACGGAGGTGCCATGTTCGTACAAAACACGGAAAGCCGGTAAGGCTAAATTTAAGATATTCCGCATGGTCATGAAGTACCTCACGCTTTTTCGCTATCGTTTTTACAAAAAAGAAGATTTAAAGGCATGAAGTATGGGGCAATTATAGTCTTGCACAAACTACGCTTGTAAAGGAATTATGCACGGAGATAAAAAGAAAATCGTTATATTTTACGCCACTGCGGGCATCGGGCATAAAAAAGCCGCTATGGCTATAAAAGACGCCTTTTACGGCATGAATAGAAAAGACGTCCTGTTTGAAGACGTTCTGGACTACACAAACACTTTTTTTAAATCTTCGTATAATTCGGTATATCTTTTTCTTATAAGGTACCTGCCTACAATATGGGGCCTGTGTTACTACCTTTTGGATAATCGTTTTGTTTACGCAGCGTTAAGGCCGTTAAGGCGCCTCGTAAACCGTATAAATTCCGGACCTCTTGTGCGCTTTCTTCTCAATAAAAGGCCCGACGCTGTTATTTGCACTCATTTTATGTCAGTCGAGGTCGTATCGTACCTCAAGAAAAAAGGTGTTCTTAAAACCCGGCTCGTATCGGTTATAACCGACTATAAGGCGCACAGGTTCTGGCTTTCAGACTATGTAGACGATTACATCGCAGGCGCAGATTATACAAAAGAAGACCTGATAAGAAGGGGCGTGCCGGCCCAAAAGATATTGACATTCGGCATACCCTGCGCCGGGAGATTTTCTACCAGCCACGACGCCGACAGGATTAAATCGCAAATAGGCTTGTTAAAAGATAAGAATACCATATTTGTTCTAGGCGGGGGTTTTGGCATAGGGCCGATAAGAAGCATCGCATATCACATGGACAGGCTGAAAGAGGATTTTCAGTGTATAGTAGTTTGCGGCTACAATACGAAACTTTATAATGAAATCTCGAAGATGGCACAGAGTTCGGCTCATACCTTTAAGGTTTATGGTTTCGTGGACAATGTAGATGAATTAATGGCGGTTTCGGATTTACTCATATCCAAACCCGGCGGTATAACCGTTACGGAGGCGTTGGCTTCTGCGCTTCCCATGATAGTAATTAACCCGATTCCGGGACAGGAAATGAGAAACTACAAGTTTTTGGAGCGTTACAACGCAGCGCTAAAGGCAAAAAGCCCCAAAGAGACGGTCGAGATTATAAAAGGGCTTTTGGTTTCCGGAAAACTGGGTGCGCTAAAAGAGAACATAAAGAAAATAAGGCAGGTAAATTCCGCAGAAAGGATTGCCGGTGAAATCGTTAAATGAGGAACTGAAAGAGGTAGTCTGTATTATAAAAAAGTATATGGAAGCAGAGGAGATATCTCTCGGGAGAGATTCACTTAAAGAACGCCTGCTTCCGCCATCCGGTGCCCGCCCCGCAACCGTCAAGGCCGCCAAGCCGACTATCGACATACTGAAGGAAGAAGCGCTTTCCTGTACCAGGTGCGACCTTTCCGAGACGCGGACAAACGTAGTTTTTGGCGCAGGCAATACAAAAGCGGCTCTTATGTTTGTCGGTGAGGCGCCCGGCATGCAGGAAGATTTACAGGGGCTTCCGTTTGTTGGGAGGGCAGGCGCCCTTCTCACAAAAATAATAGAATCCATAGGCCTCAAAAGAAGCGATGTTTACATCGCCAACGTCCTGAAATGCAGGCCGCCAGAAAACAGAAACCCGCTACCCACCGAAATATTGACCTGCGAGGAGTATCTCATAAAACAGATAGAGTTCATAAAGCCTAAAGTTATCTGCGCGCTTGGAAAATTCGCCGCCCAGACCCTTTTAAGGACTCAGGAACCCATAACAAAACTACGAGGCAGATTTTACGATTATCACCATGCGAAATTAATGCCCACGTTTCATCCGGCTTACCTCTTGCGGAATCCGCAGGATAAGAAACTGGTATGGGAGGACATGAAGAAGATAAGGAAGGAACTGGGCGCAAATAATGAATGATACAATTCGAAACACAAAATCCGAAATAATATGTAAATGTCCAATACCCAAGCGCATGCCATGACCGCCAAAAAAAAGGGGGGGCTAAGGCGGACAAAATGACGAATAAAATCACAATGCCCAGGCCCCAATGTCCGAATTGGAAATTGGGATTTGAGCATTTATTCGTCATTCGGATTTGGACATTATTCTTTTCAGTCATTATGTTACCACTATGTAGGTAAGCATGAGAGTAGTATTAGTATATCCCGGCATTACTATGGAGGGTTTTGCGAAGCCCGCGACACGGCCAAAGACCGGTTACGTGCAGCACGGCTTGTGCCATATAAGTGCAGCGCTGAAAAATAAAGGCCACAAAGTCTTTTTGATAGACTTACGGCAGCTTTTTGACTGGCAGGAGCTGCCCGGTATCGTAAGGCGTATAAAGCCGGATGTCGCTGGCATAACGGTTATGAGCATGGATTTTGACGTGGCGGTAGAATCAGCCAGGATAATAAAGGAAACCGGTAAGGACATAAAGGTCATCGTAGGCGGCATACACCCCACGATAGTGGAATCGGATTTCCTGGATAATCCCTGGGTAGATTACGTATTTAAAGGTGAGGCCGAAATGACATTGCCGGAGATTCTGGACGATTTGGCAAAGGGAAACGTAAAGGACAAAACCGTAACCGGCCGGATGCCGGATCTTGACAGCATTCCGTTTGTTGACAGGGAGCTTTTTGGGGTACTCGAGGCGCCATGGGTGCCCTTTTTAAAGATGCCTTTTATAACAACAGTGGCCGGCAGGGGCTGTGTTTACAACTGTAATTTCTGTCAGCCTGCCGAACGGAAACTCTTTGGTGCGAAAATAAGACGGATATCGCCCGAGCGCCTGATAGAGGAGCTGCGATTTACCAAAAATAAGACAGGACTTAACAGCCTCATGATTCATGACGACTGCCTTGTGGAAGACGAAAAATGGGTTGAGAGGTTTCTTGGACTTTACGGCAACAAAGACCTTAGGAAACCGTTCATATGCCAGGGGAGGGCGGATATAATAGTCAGGAACCCCGCGCTTTTCCGCGATATGAAAAGATACGGACTTGCGTTGCTTTTAATAGGCTTTGAAAGCGGTAGTCAGAGGCTGCTTAATTTTTTGCGCAAAGGCACGACCGTTGAGCAGAATTACAAAGCGGCCGGAATCTGTAAGAGGTTGGGCATACGTATATTCGCCAATTTTATGCTCGGCATACCTACGGAGACCAGGGAAGAAGCGCTGGCTACTGTAAGAATGATAAAAAAAATAAAACCTTATGTGCCCAGCCCCGCTTTTTATACACCGTTTCCGGGAAGCGACCTATTTGAATATTGCAAAAAGAATAACCTCTCTCTAATAACGAAGCACTCCGATTACAAGCGTGATCCCGTAAGCCCCAAGATAAAGGGGATAGATTACGATTTTCTGAACAAAATTCTAAGCGAAGTGAAAAAGCTGCCGCCGTCGGTCAGGTTAAAGCGAAAAATAGACCGCCTTACGCTCGGTCGGTTTAACAAGGAATTGATAAGAAAGTACAATCCACCCTGCATCTGAAGAGGAGGATTTGCATGGCAACGGTAAGCGTCATAATACCGTCTTTTAACGCGTCAGGTTACATAAAAAGGTCGCTGGATAGCGTTCTTAGCCAGGGTTATAAAGAAATAGAAATAATAATAGTGAACGACGGTTCGACGGACAACCTGGAGACCGTCCTGGCCTCTTACATGGACGATAAAAGGATAAAATACGTTAAAACCGAAAATAGGGGCGTTTCGCACGCGATAAACGTAGGTTTAGGGCTTGCCGGCGGCGAGTATATTTCCTTTCTGCACGCCGATGATTTATTTATGCGGGGCAAGATAGGGAAGCAGGTTGCGTTTATGGAAGCAAAGAGAAATTGCCATATTTCATATACGAACGAGAACTATTTTCTGGATGGGACAGGTTACGCTGTGGAAAGCCGGAACTTCCATTTTTCAGGTGACATTTTTTATTTCCTTAAACGAAGCAACTTTATACATATGTCAACGGTCATGGCAAGGCGTAGCGCGCTTGAGGGAAACGCATTAGACGAAAAACTCGCTTGTCACGAGGAGTGGGATCTTTTTCTCAGGCTTGCGGGAAATGGAATGAAATTTTTTTATATAGATTCTATACTCTCCAGCATTTGCGTTCACTCGGGAAACCTCTCCTTCGACAAGAATATAATGGGCGTTACCCGTCATGAGGTGGGGAAACGCGCCCGGGCGCTCTGGGGTGATTTCAAGAATGACATCAATTTTTATTCCATAAACGGCATAAACAATTTTATGAGATATGCGAAATTTAAAATGCGCGCTTTTTGCATAGGATTTCCCGGTAATAAAAAATTTAACCCCAGAAGCCCGCGCGAAATACTGGAAACGATGCGTTTGGAGAGGAAAGGAATAACAGCGTGAAAAACGCCTTACACGAATTTGCGGATCTCGCCATCAACATACCCGTAGACAGGCTTTTTACCTATGGAATTCCTGCCGACACCGCAAAAAAAGCCGAGGTAGGTAAACGCGCATTCGTTGATTTTCGCAATAAAGAGACTGTTGGTTACATAGTTGGTTTCAGGCCCGAGGCGGAGGCGCAGGGCATAAAAGAGATAAGAAGCGTCATAGACGATGAGCCTGTTATATCCGGAGAGCTTCTTAAACTCACCGAACGCGTCTCTCTTACCTATCTTTGTTCTTACGGCCAGGCCATAGCGGCCGCAATTCCTGGCGTCCTCAAAAAAGGCAAGGTTTCTGTCAAATCCCGTGAAAAACACGAAGAAGAAAAAATGCCGGCACCGTCCTATCCGTTGGCCCTGACCGATGAGCAGAAAAAGGTGCTAGAGAGCGTTTTTAAAAAGATAGATATGGAGTCGTACCGCCCATTTCTTCTCCACGGGATTACCGCAAGCGGCAAAACGGAAATATACCTTCAGGCGATAGAAAAAGTGCTTAATAAGGGCAAGACAAGCATAGTTTTGGTGCCGGAGATAGCGCTTACCCCGCAGACCGTAGAGAGGTTTACCTCGCGTTTCGGCAGCAAAGTGGCGGTTGCCCACTCCGCTCTCGTTGGCTCGATGAGATACAAGGAATGGCAAAGAATACGCTCCGGCGAGGCAAAAATAGTGGTCGGCGCAAGGTCCGCTATTTTCAGCCCGGTTAGAAACCTTGGCCTTATAATAATAGATGAAGAGCACGAAACCAGCTACAAGCAGGAAGACGTTCCGAGATATCACGCCCGGGACGTGGCGCTTATGAGGGCTAAGCTGGCTAATTGCCCCGTTATACTTGGCAGCGCGACGCCTTCGCTTGAGAGTTTTTATCTCGCCAAAAAAGGTGAGCTGGAAATGGTAAAGCTCACAAAAAGAATAGACGAAAGGAGTCTTCCGAAAACCAAAGTCGTAGACATGCGCATGGAGCTTGCTACCAGGAAGAAGGTTTGTATGTTCTCGAAGGTTTTGGTAGACAGCATCGAGAGGGTTCTTAAAGATGGCAGGCAGGTAATGATTTTTTTAAACCGGAGAGGCTTCTCGACATATGTAAACTGCAAGAGATGCGGTCTTGTCCTCAAATGCAAAAAGTGCGACAGCGTAATGGTGTATCACTACGAAACAAGAAATCTAATATGCCATTACTGCAATTTCAGGATGCCGCCGCCGGACATATGCCCGAAGTGTAATGCGGCTTACATGAAATACTTCGGCATAGGCACGGAAAAGGTAGAGAGTGAGATAGCCCGTCTTTTCCCGCAGGCCAGGATAGCGCGTATGGATACAGACGCGACGGCAAAGAGGGGTTCGCATGACCGCATACTCGGAGAGTTTAAAAAGCACAATATTGATATATTGGTAGGCACGCAAATGATAGCCAAGGGGCTTGATTTCCCTCGCGTAACGCTGGTAGGAGTGGTAAACGCGGATGTCACGCTTAATCTTCCGGACTTCAGGGCCAGCGAGCGTACGTTTAACCTTCTTACCCAGGTGGCCGGCCGCGCCGGCCGCGGAGAAGACGGCGGAGAGGTCATTATACAGACATACGCGCCCGAACATTACGCTATTTTGGCAGCCTCAAAGCATGATTATGAAAAATTCTATGCGCAGGAAATCAAAAGCAGGAAAGAGCTTTTTTTTCCACCTTTCGTCCATCTAATTAAGCTGACGCTTCGTTCACGCAATGAAAAAAGCGCCTCCGACGCAGCCGGAAGCCTTAAGGAATTCCTTGAGAAAAATTTATTTAATACGGAGAAAGAAAAAAGTGTGGATAAAATAGATATTGCGGGACCCGCACCGTCACCTATAGCCAGAGTAAGAGGATTTTTCAGATGGAATGTGCTGTTAAAAGGCAGAAACAGAACCACGATGTGCGAAACCCTAAGGGGAGCGCTCCGGTCCTACAGGAAACCCGCAGGAGTTATATTAACGATAGACGTAGATCCCATGTCGATGTAAGAATACGCAGAATAAGCTTGAGGCAAAACATGAAAATAGTATTTTTCGGCTCATCTGAATTTGCAGTTCCGTCCCTCGAGATGCTTTTAAATTCGCAATATGAGGTTTTGGCTATAGTCACGCAACCCGATAGAAAAAGCGGCAGGCACCTTAAGATTTCGGCCACGCCGGTCAAAGAGGCCGTATGCTCAAGAAGCATCGCCGTTTATCAGCCTGAAAATGTGAACGATCCGTCTTTCGTTAAAAATCTCAAATCTCTTTCAGCAGATTTGTTTATCGTGGTTTCTTTCGGACAGATCCTGTCAAAAGACGTTCTTGACGTCCCAGGACGCTACTCTATCAATCTTCACGCCTCGCTTCTTCCCAAATACAGGGGTGCGGCGCCTGTTAACTGGGCCATAATAAAAGGCGAGAAGAAAACAGGCCTTACAATAATAAGGATGGACGAGAGAATGGATGCTGGAGATGTTATGCTGCAAAGGGCAATAGAAGTGGAAAGAGAGGATACGGCCGAAACCCTTAAAAGAAGACTCTCTGACCTGGGGGCTGTCCTCCTTCTGGACTCTGTAAGGTTTATAGCCCGCGATAAGGTTACATTTAAAAAACAGGATAACAGAAAAGCGACACAGGCCCCAAAGCTGAAAAAAGAGGACGGCATGATAGACTGGGGTAAAAACGCCGTTGACATATCCAATATGGTAAGGGGGCTTGTGCCGTGGCCCTGTGCGTACACTTTTCTCGACGGAAAGTTACTGAAAATCTGGAAAACGGAGGTTTTGTCCTCAAGAGAGAAAAACGCAGCCGGTAAAATCATAGACGTAACCGATAACGCGATTTTCGTATCCTGCGGGCAGGACCTGCTCCTGATAAAGGAGTTACAGGCAGAGGGCGGCAAGCGCATGGACACGGCGAGTTTCCTAAGGGGGCACAAGCTCGAAAAAGATGCTATTCTGGGGAATGCGGATAACACCGGGGGTATGAGCGGTTAAAATATTTATCCGCCTTCGCGCAAAAGACAGCAGTTTATTTCAGCCATTTGGAACAGGGTAAAGCCGTGAGGCTCCATTAATATGCCGGAATTAAGAAGAGACCCGATAATAGGAAGATGGGTTATAATAGCCACCGAGAGGGCCAAGCGCCCTTCCGCTTTTTTATCGTTCCCGAAGGACGAAGCGCGACGGTCAGGCGGCAAGGAATACGGAGAAAGCGTCGAAAGGTGTCCGTTTTGCGAAGGCAACGAGTCGCTTACCCCGCCCGAAATAACAGCGGATAGAACCGAAGGCCAGCCGAATTCACCGGGCTGGACGGTAAGGGTTGTGCCCAATAAGTACCCCGCCCTGGAACGTGAAGGAAATCTTGAGAAAAAAGGCGTAGGTATTTTTGATACAATGAATGGCGTAGGGGCGCATGAAGTTATAATAGATATTCCCGAGCACAGTCTGGATATAGCCGACATCTCTGACGGCCAATCGGAAAAAATAATAAAAGCGTATCTCGGTCGGAGCGTCGAACTAAAAGCGGACCAAAGGTATAAATACATACTGATATTTCGGAATTACGGCCGCTCGGCAGGCGCGTCTTTAGAACATCCGCACTCGCAACTTATCGCGCTTCCTATCGTGCCGAAACGCGTAAACGAAGAGCTGCATTCATCCCTCGAATATTTTAATTGTAAGGACAGGTGTGTTTTTTGCGACATATTGGCCCAGGAGGCAAAGGACAAAGAGCGCATAGTGGAAGAAAACAAGTTTTTTATCTCTTTCTGCCCTTTTGTATCGAGGTTCCCGTATGAGATATGGATAATGCCCAAGGAACACCGTTTCCACTTCTCAGGCCTTAAGAGGGAGGAAATAAAACCGCTTGGCGTTATTCTCAGGGACAGCATGAAAAAGCTAAAAAAGTTGTTGGATAATCCGCCATATAATTATATAATACATACCGCACCCATAAACGGCCAGGAAAGAGATTATTATCACTGGCATATAGAAATTATGCCTAAACTGGTAAATGTAGCCGGTTTCGAATGGGGCAGCGGGTTTTACGTTAATCCCGTTCCGCCGGAAGAGGCGGCGAACAAGTTAACGAAGGCATAAAACGTAAGCTAAAAACTATCCCGCCAAAGGCGGGATCCCGTAGAGCTTCATAAGAAGTATCTTCATACGGGAAAAATACAAAACTAAAAACCATAATTCAAAACTCAAAACTACGGAAATTTTGAATTTTAAGCTATGGTTTTGAGCTTTTATTTTTGAATTTTTAGTTAAAACGTAACAAACAAGGAGGAAAAATGGCAGTAAAAGTAGGCATTAACGGTTTCGGCAGAATAGGGAGAATGGTATTTAAGATAATGCTTGAGCGCGGCGGTTTCGACATTGTCGCCATAAATGACCTGACAGACGCGAAAACACTGGCGCATCTTTTAAAATATGACTCCACGCACGGAAGATTCAAGGGCGAGGTAAAAGCAAAAGACAAGTCTATTGTCGTTAACGGCAAAGAGGTCACGATACTTAGCATCAAAGACCCCTCGCAACTGCCTTGGAAGGATAAAGGCGCCGAAATTATAATCGAGTCCACGGGCGTATTCCGCGAAAGGGAAAAAATCGCCCTGCACCTTACGGCCGGCGCAAAGAAGGTTATACTTACGGTCCCGGCAAAAGACGAGATAGATAACATGATCGTGTTGGGCGTTAATGACGAGGCGCTTCGTCCGACAGACAAGATAGTCTCTAACGCTTCCTGCACCACAAACTGCCTTGCGCCCATGGTAAAAGTTTTAAACGATGCCTTTGGCGTAGAGAGCGGCCTTATGACCACGATTCACGCCTATACCAATGACCAGAATATACTTGATTTGCCGCATAAGGACCTCAGAAGAGCAAGGGCAGCTGCGGAAAACATAATACCTACCACTACCGGAGCCGCCAAAGCCGTAGGCAAGATAATACCGGAACTTAAAGGTAAAATTAACGGCACCGCTATACGGGTTCCCGTAAAATGCGGTTCTGTGACGGATTTCGTTTGTGTACTGAAAAAGAAGGTTACCGTAGATGAGATAAACCAGGCATTCCAGAAGGCTGCGTGCGGTCCGTTAAAAGGTATACTGGAGTATACGGAAGACCCGATCGTGTCGACAGATATAATAGGAAATCCTCATTCATGTATATTTGACGCTCCCTCGACAATGGTAATAACGGATAACCTGGTTAAGGTCATAGGCTGGTACGATAACGAGTGGGGATATTCCAACCGCGTAGTGGATTTGATCAAATCCCTGGTCAAGTAGTAAGTAGGGGTTGTTTCTAAAACAGATAAAAATAGGTTTATTTCCGGCAATATGTATCAAAAAGGGAGGCATTCGTCGGGATATGAAGCCGAAATATAAAACTCTAACGATTCTTTTGGTATCCTCCATATTTATATGGATAGCGGGCGCGTTTTTCGACCGCATCGTTTTTAATCAGGGTTCGTTCACAAATCTTTTGTTTTTTCACGTCCCGGTCTATTCGATTTTTTTACGCGTTATTTTAATCGCGTTTTCCACAATTTTTATTTTATACGTGTCACAGACTTCGGAAAACCAGCTACTGAAAATAGCGACGTTAAAAAAAGAGCAGGAGAATTTTCTTAAGCCTATAAGAGAGCGCTTACACCGGGAAGAAAACATGGTAGAAGCGTATCTGGACGTAGTAGACGCCATAGTAATCGTTCTCGACGCCGAAGGCAGAATTCTTCTCGTGAACAGGAAGGGTTGCGAATTTTTCGGTTACACGAAAAACGAACTTATAAACAAAAGCTGCTTTGATATCTTCATACCGAATAGCATGAAAAATGATGTGCGGGAGCTTTTCGATGACTTTTTATCCGGTCGCTCCGCCGGCGTAAATGATTTCGAGACGCCCGTATTGGTTAAAAACGGGCAGGAAAAAATAATTCTGTGGAACAAGCGCCCGCTTAGTAACGACAGCGGCCAGATTGTCAACATTCTCTGTTCGGGCAGGGACGTTACAGAGCAGAGAAAGATTGAAAAAGATGTGAAGAGCTTGGCCAGTTTCAGTTCCGAGAACCCGCAGCCCTCTTTGCGTATCGCCGCAGACGGCAAGCTCATATACGCTAACGCGGCAAGCCTGCCGCTTACCGTAAGCTGGGGTACCAACATCGGAGATTACGTGCCAGACCAGTGGCGCCATTTGATAAAAGAAGTCCTGAGTTCCGGTCTCAGGGAAAATGTCGAGGTAGAGTGTAAAGGACGCGTATATTCTTTTATAATGGTTCCGTTGAAGGAGCCGCATTACGTAAACATGTACGGCAGGGACATAACGGAGTATAAGCGTGCCAGCGACAGTCTTCAAAAGGCCTATAAGGAGCTTAAGGAGGCCCAGTCACATCTTATTCAGTCGGAGAAAATGCGCGTTGTCGGTATGATGGCAAGCGGAGTGGCGCACGAGCTCAAAAATCCACTGGCTACGTTACTTCAGGGCATAGAATTCGTATCGGAAAACGTAAAAAACGGCGACAAAAACGTAATTTCGATCCTGGCATCGATGAAAGAAGCCGTTACCCGCTCAGACGGGATTGTAAGGGATCTCTTGGATTTCAGCCGTTTGTCGATGACTAAATTACATCGCGAGGAAATACATTCCCTCATAGAGCGCGCGATCTCGTTGATTAAGCCCCAGGCCATCGGCAATAAGATAGCCATTATAAAAGATTTCGGCAACGACCTTCCCAAGGTTAACGTTGACCGTATCCGGATCGAGCAGGTGCTCGTTAACCTATTTTTAAACGCTATTCAGGCTATGCCCTCCGGAGGGGAACTAAAAATAAGTACTTACATCAAGGATACACCTAAGGATTTAATAGAAGCAGGAAAGGAAAAAAAAGGGTTTGTAAAGATAGATGACAGGAAAATGATAATATGCATAGAAGATACGGGAAAAGGCATGTCCGAGAGCGTTGTCGATAAAGTATTTGACCCGTTTTTTACCACAAAACGCGGCAGTGGCGGAACCGGTCTCGGGCTTTTTATAGTTAAGAACATTGTAGACTTGCACGAGGGTACCATAGAGATAAAAAATAAAGATAACGGTGGGGGGGTTAAGGCTACCATCGGTTTGCGACTGTAAAATACAGGGGTGAAAAATGGCAAGAAAAAGGATACTAATGGTTGATGACGAAGAGACTTTCGCCAAAATAGTTAAGATGAACCTGGAACAAGCCGGCGAGTACGAAGTCATCATCGAATCCAGGGCTTCAAAGGCCGTAGCGTGTGCCATGTCGATAAATCCCGACCTGATTCTCCTCGATATAATGATGCCCGAAAAGGACGGTCTGGAAATACTGGAGGCTCTTAAGAAAAATAAAAAGACCGTATCCATACCGGTCATCATGATGACCGCCGTGGATGACGATAGGGCAAAAATTAAAGCGGCCGAGCGGTATAGCGAAGGCTATATCGTAAAGCCCGTTACCACACAGCTTCTTAAGGAAACCATAGATAAGGTTCTCACGAGGCGATAATATAAGGTTGCGGGAAGGACGCTTATGAGAATCTTATTTGCATCTTCCGAAGTTGCGCCTTTTGCCAAAACAGGTGGGCTGGCCGATGTGGCCGAGGGCCTGCCGCGCGCCTTAAGTAAGATAGGATGCAATCTTACCGTAATTCTGCCTTTTTACAGAAGCGTCAAAAAATCAAAACTGCCTCTAGATAAATTTTCCGCCGGCGAATACAATTTCCTTAGGTATAAAAAAGGCAACATAGGATACGTATTCGTCGATAAAGACGAATATTATGACAGGGACAGTCTGTATTGCGAAATGCAAAGCGGGGATTATGCGGACAATGAGTTCCGTTTCTCTTATTTTGACAAAGCGGTCGTGGAGTTTGCCGCGCAGGCCATGCCGCCACTCGACATAATACATCTCAATGACTGGCAAACGGGCCTCGTACCTATTTATTTACGGCTTACAAAAAACCCGGTGAAAACGCTTTTTACCATACACAATATCGGATACCAGGGACTCTTTTCCAGAGGAGCTCTCGGGGCGCTCGGCATACCGCGAATTTTCTATAATCGAAAAGGAATGGAACACTACGGAAAAATATCGTTTTTGAAAGCAGGCTTAGCGTACTCTTCCGCGATAAATACGGTAAGCACCGGCTACATGAGGGAAATTCTCACCTCTCGGTTCGGTTGCGGGATGGAAAGAATATTAAAAAGCCGGCTGCCCCATGTATACGGTATATTGAATGGCGTCGATTACAAGGACTGGGACCCTTCTTCGGATAAATACATAAGAGCAAGGTACGATTGTGATAGCCTGGAGAAAAAACATGAATGTAAAACGGACCTTATAGAAAGAACCGGTTTGCCGGTCGAAACCGCGGCACGCCCCATTATCGGCGTAATATCAAGGCTGGCCGAGCAGAAAGGTATAGACCTTATAGCGGCATCAGCCGGCAGTCTCGTCAATATGGGGGCAAGTATAGTAATATTGGGCATAGGCGACCGAAAATACAACAGGTTATGCGAGAAAATGGCAAGTGATTACCCCGGATACATATCCGTACACATAAAGTTCGATGATGAGTTTGCGCACATGATAGAAGCTGGTTCCGATATGATTCTGATACCGTCACGTTACGAACCTTGCGGCTTAAACCAATTCTATAGCATGCGATATGGAACGCTGCCCGTCGTAAGGGCTACCGGCGGCCTTGACGATACCGTTAGCGATATTTTCGAGAACTATAGGAGCGGAAACGGCATAAAGTTCCAGGATGCCACGAAAACAGGGCTCGAGGAGGCCGTACGCCGCGCTATAAGCCTCTATAATGACAGGGAAAAATGGCAGGATGTCCAGAAGAGGATAATGAAGCTCGATTTTTCATGGGACAAATCAGCCTTGCGCTATAAGGAACTTTATCAAAAGTTAGTCGGAAGCTAAAACCCGTATTTTTTAAAAGTGCGTAATTTTTCGGTATTGTTCGATGGCACTTTTATAATGATTGCAGCGAGTGGAATTTCCTATCCTAAAATTCCTTCCCCGCGGGGGATTAAGAATAGATTACAGCGATTACAGAAAGAAATCTCTGTAATACCTGTTGTGCATTTATGAGCAATAATCAGCGTAATCCCGTATAGAGGCTGTAACGGAATCATTCACATAATACATTTTTTTAATAGCGCGCATTGACATTGCTGCGAAATCAAAGTATACTAGTATCCTTAATATATCCCTGAAATATGTTGTTAAAGAGCAACCGCAGTAGGAGGTTGGCATGAAAAAAACTATAAAGGATGTTGACATAAAAAATAAGAAGGTTTTGATACGCGTCGACTTCAACGTTCCTCTCGATGACAGGCTTAACATAACCGATGATACGCGCATACGAAGCGCGCTGCCGACCATAAAATACGCCATTGATGCCCCCTCAAAAACCGTCCTTATGAGCCACCTGGGAAGGCCTAAAGGGGCTTTCAAGGCAGACATGAGTCTTGCCCCGTGCGCAAAGCAGCTTTCTAAGCTCCTGGGAAAAGATGTAAAAATGGCGAAAGACTGCGTCGGAGCTGATGTTGAAAAGGAGATAAATTCAATGCAAGACGGAGACGTTTTGCTTCTTGAAAATCTTCGTTTTCACAAGGAAGAGGAAAAGAACGACCCCGCCTTCGCCAAGGAGCTTGCTAAATCGGCAGACGTTTTCATAAATGACGCTTTCGGCACATGTCACAGGGCGCACGCATCTACCGAGGGGGTCACGAAGTTTCTCCCAAGCGCGATGGGCTTCCTCGTTGAGAAAGAACTTAATTATTTCGATAAAATCCTTAAAAACCCCGAGAAGCCGTTTGCCCTGATTTTGGGCGGCGCTAAAGTTTCGGACAAAATAGCCGTAATCGAAAACATGTTAAACAGGATAGACTACCTCTTAATAGGCGGGGCCATGGCCTATACCTTCCTCAAATCGCGCCTCAAGGGAATCGGCAATTCCAGGCTTGAAGAGGACAAGGTTAAGGTTGCCGTGGATATTTTTGAGATGGCCAGGGATAAAAATGTAAGCATTTTTCTTCCCGAGGACCACGTAATAGCCAGGGCAATAAAACCTATCGCTATAACAAGGGTTGTCAAGGACCACATACCGGATGGCTGGATAGGCCTCGATATAGGCCCCAAGACAATACGAAAATACGAAAGCGTGCTTAAGGACGCAAAAACCATATTATGGAACGGCCCGGTAGGGTATTCCGAGTACAAGCTTTTTAGAAAAGGTACCGCGAACATAGCGAAATTTATATCAACGCTTAATGCGACGACCGTTATAGGGGGAGGGGATACCGCGGCGGCGATAAACGTGCTTGGTTTAGCATCTAAAATGAGTCATATCTCAACCGGCGGCGGCGCCTCTCTGGAATACCTGGAGGGGAAGGAGCTACCGGGCATTGCGGTGTTGCAGGACAGGTAGACGACTTTACGAGGGACGAGAGATGAAGGACGAGGGACGAAGGAAACAAAAGTTAAACCATGCGTAAACCTATAATAGCCGGAAACTGGAAAATGAACAAGACCGTTGACGAATCCATTTCCCTTGCCAATGGCCTGAAAAGGGCGCTTTTTTCCATAGAAAATGTAGAGATAGTTTTATGCCCGTCATTTACCTCTCTTGGCGAGCTGGTGGATGTAGTATCGGGGAGCAATATCAGTTTGGGCGCGCAGAATATGTATTGGGAGCCCGAAGGCGCTTTCACCGGAGAGATTTCCTCAAAAATGATCAAGAGCATAGGATGCAAATATGTAATAATAGGCCATTCGGAAAGAAGGGCATATTTCGGAGAAACCGACCAGACGGTTAACAAAAAAGTCAAAGCCGCGATTAAGGATGGACTTTTGCCCATAATGTGCGTAGGTGAAAAACTGGAAGAAAGAGAAAGAGGCAAGACTTTTGATATAGTCTCCCGGCACGTAGAAAAAGGGCTTGACGGCGTGAGCGAAAGCGATGCCGTTAAAGTCGTCATAGCCTACGAACCCGTTTGGGCCATAGGTACCGGCAGGAACGCTACCCCCGAACAGGCCGAGGAGGTTCACGATTTCATACGGAAAATATTGAGGAAGAAATACGGCGAGACGCCGGCCGAAAACATACGCATTCAGTACGGTGGGAGCGTAAAACCGGAAAATATAGAACAGCTTATGGCTGAAAAGGACATCGACGGTGCGCTTGTAGGTGGGGCCTCACTCAAAGAAGAATCGTTTATTGACATAGTGAAAAAATCCTCTGTTGTCCTAAAGGAGAAGTAGTATGCTGTATGCTATAGTTGTAGTTGTCCATGTTTTGGCATGTATGATTCTAATTGCGGTGATACTCCTGCAGGCAGGTCGCGGTGGCGGATTGAGCGAGGCTTTCGGGGGCGATAGCTCGCATACTATTTTCGGCACAAAGGCGTCCGTCTTTCTTTCCAGAGCAACGGTAGTTGCCGCGAGCGTATTTATTATTACCTGTCTTTTGCTCGGTATTTTGACTTCAAGGAGAGGCAGAAGCCTTATAGACATGCGCGGCGTACAGGGCACTTTACCGTCCAAGATTCCGTATCTGCCCGAGAAGGAAGAATCTCAAGCAACAGGGGAAAACTCCCAGAATAAAGTTATCGACACAGAGGAGCTTCCTATTGCTAAACCAGAAGAGCCTCCAAAATAACAATAGAGGTAAAATACCGCTTTTTATCATGTCGGCGGTATTTTTTTTATCACTTGAACTCACCGTATGCGCCTATTCTTCCCAAGAGCCGGATATTAAGAATACAGGGGCCGCATTGCCGCAAAGCAAACCTTCCTATGGCGATGCTTTTGTCACAGGTGAAATAGGAGATGCCCGGACCCTTATCCCCATATTGGCTTCCGACAGCCCATCTTCTTATATCGTTGCATTGGTTTTTAACGGGCTTGTAAAATACACCAAGAACCTGGACATAGTTGGGGACCTGGCCGAATACTGGGATACATCGGAAGACGGAACAAAAATCATTTTTCATTTGAGAAGAAACGTCAAATGGCATGACGGATATCCGTTTACTGCCGAAGACGTAAAGTTCACGTATGAATCGATAATAGACCCAAGCGTTCCCACTCCCTACGGCGGCGATTTCAAAATGATTAAGTCGCTTGAAATGCTCGATGAGTATACGGTTGAGGTCGTGTACAGGGAACCTTTCGCGCCGGGCCTGTCGAGCTGGATTATGCCTATAATGCCGAAACACGTTCTGAAAGGCGAAAACTTCATTACCACCGGCTTCGCCCGCAACCCTGTCGGGACGGGCCCATACAAGTTTAAAAGCTGGGAAACGGGTTATAGAATAGACCTTGTATCCAACCATGAATATTTCGAGCACAGGCCATATATAAATAGGTACATTTACAGAGTTATACCAGATCCTGCTACGATGTTTCTCGAGCTTGAGACATTCGGAATAGATTCAATGGATCTTACACCTATCCAATATACAAAAGAGACAAATACCGCGGTTTTTAAAAAAAGATTCAATAAATTCAAATTTCCGTCTTTCGGATACACATATATGGCCTATAATTTAATGGATGAGAAATTCCGCGATAAAAAGGTAAGGCAGGCACTGAACTATGCCGTGGATAAAAACGAGATTATAGAAGGGGTCTTGCTCGGTGAGGGCAGAGTGTGCACCGGTCATTTTGTACCCGAGTCCTGGGCTTTTAATAAAAATGTCAGGGCATACCGGTTTGAGCCGGAAAAAGCCAGGAAACTTTTGGAGGAGTCGGGCTGGCGGGATACGGACGGTGACGGTTGGCTTGATAAAAACGGTAAACGTTTCGAGTTTACGATTTTAACAAACCAGGGGAATGATATGCGCCGCATGACCGCCGAGATAATACAGAGGCGCCTTAAAGACATAGGCATAAAGGTCAATATCAGGATTTTGGAATGGTCGGTTTTTATAAATGAATTCGTCAATAAAAAACGGTTTGAGGCGGTGATACTGGGCTGGGGGCTTGGCAGGGAGCCGGACTGTTATGACATTTTTCATTCTTCCAAGACTATGCCCGGCGAATTCAATTTTATAAGCTATTCCAACCTGGATATAGACAGGCTTCTTGAGGAGGGTCGACGGACATTTGACAGGGAGAAACGTACGGTTATCTATAATGAGGTACACCGGATATTATACGACGACCAGCCGTACATGTTTCTGTACATTCCAAACGCGCTTTTGGCCCTCCAGAAGCGTTTCATGGGCGTAGAGGTCTCGCCGATAGGTATAAGTTACAATTTTATCGACTGGTGGGTGCCTAAGAATAAACAGAGATACACATATTAATAACAAAAAATGCAAAACTCAAAACGCAAAACCAAAACTTAAAATTAAAAGCTTTAAGCTTTACGTTTTGGTTTTTAGTTTTCCACTTTGAACTTTTAACTTTTAAACATGTTAAAATACATAATCCGCCGTTTAACACACATGATTCCGGTTCTTTTCGGTATTACCGTTATTTCTTTCGCGGTAATTCACCTTGCGCCCGGCAAGCCCGTGGATTTAATGACCCAACTTAATCCAAAGGTCGATTTCCAGGCGCGCGAGAAACTTAACCAGATTTACGGGCTGGACAAACCTCTCATTATCCAATACGCGGATTGGATCAAGAAGCTCGCACATTTTGACTTTGGGCGCAGCTTTGTTGATAACAGGCCGGTTTTGGAAAAAATTGCAGAACGGCTTCCGATAACGCTGCTTATAAACGTCCTGGCCATCCTCATAATTTTCTTCTTTTCGATACCTATCGGCATAAAAAGCGCCGTTAAATACGGTTCGCTGTCCGATAAAACAATGACTGTTCTTGTTTTTTTGGGGTTTGCCGCGCCGGATTTTTGGCTGGCTCTTTTACTTATGTCGTTTTTTGGCGTAAGATTGGGGCTTCTTCCAGTCTCCGGGATTACGTCGCTGGATTTCGAAAGCCTGACTTTTTTAGGTAAGATAGCCGATGTCGCACAGCATTTAATCCTTCCCGTTTGCGTCGCGAGCATAGGAAGCCTGGCGGGTATCTCAAGATATATGCGCCAGAGTATGCTTGAGGCAATTTCATGCGATTATGTAAGAACAGCCAGGGCCAAAGGGCTGCCCGAGAAAACAGTTATATATAAACATGCCTTAAGAAACGCGTTACTGCCTATTGTGACTATAGTAGGTCTTTCCGTGCCGGGACTTATAAGCGGAAGCGTTATTATCGAGACGATTTTCAGCATACCCGGCATAGGACGCCTTATGGTCGAATCGGTCTTCGCAAGGGACTATAATGTTATAATGGCGGGGCTTTTCATAAGCGCGCTGCTTACGCTTCTTGGAAATTTGATGTCCGATATCGCGTATGTCTATATTGACCCGAGAATCCGTTATGGGAAAAAGTAAACCCCGTTAAACCCATTGGGATTTCGGGATCGAACAGGGTAAATATGAAAAATAGTATGACTATACTGACTGTATCCGCAATCGGACGGACAAAAACATGAAGAAACTGCTGCATAACAGGCTTGCGCTTTTTGGCGGTGCAATAATAATTCTCCTTGTTGTTATAGCGGTTTTTGCGCCTCAAATAGCAAGGCACGACCCGACCGGTATCGACATAAAAAATGCCCTTATGCCGCCGTCTTTGGAACATCCGCTTGGCACCGATTCTCTCGGGAGAGACCTTTTTTCCAGAATGTCTTATGCGGCCCGAATCGCGCTTTTAATAGGATTTGTCGCTGTAGGGCTCGCCGCCATTATCGGGGTTATGCTGGGTTCATTGGCCGGCTACCTCGGCGGCAGGTCGGATTCGATTATAATGCGCCTTGTCGACATAATGCTGTGTTTCCCGAGGTTTTTCCTTATACTTGCCGTTATAGCGTTCATAGGGCCGAACATATTTAATGTCATGCTAATCATCGGCCTTACGGGCTGGATGGGTATGGCGCGGCTTATAAGAGCTGAAATACTAAGTCTAAAAACAAGGGATTACATATCCGCCTCCAAATCCCTGGGGGCAAGCGATTTTTTTATTATTATGCGACATCTCATACCAAACGGTATAGGCCCGGTTCTTGTCAGTTTCGTATTCGGCGTGGCTAGCGCCATTCTTACGGAAGCGGGCCTTAGTTTTCTGGGGCTTGGCGTTCAGCCGCCTGAACCGAGCTGGGGTAACATACTTATGGAGGGTAAAGGTGTTCTGGGCGTAGGTTGGTGGGTAGTGCTTTTTCCGGGCTTGGCGATTTTAATCACAGTACTCGCATTTAACCTCTTGGGTGAAGGTCTTAGGGATTTACTAAATCCGAAAATCGGGCGGTAGGAGGAGACTCGTCTTGCTGGAAGTAAAAAATCTCAGAGTACACTTTAAGCACTACGGCGAAACGATAAAAGCCGTAGACGGAATAGATTTTAAGATCGGTGACAATGAAATAGTCGGCCTTGTGGGCGAGTCCGGCAGCGGCAAGACGGTTACGGCGCTTTCTGTGACGCGGCTCTTACCCCGGAAAGACTGTGAAGCAAGCGGTGAGGTCAATTTTTCCATTTCCGAGATAGGTGAAAGAGATTTGATGCGCACAGAGGAAAAAGATATCCTGAGGATACGCGGCTCGGAAATCGCCATGATATTTCAGGAACCCTCAACGTCGCTAAACCCTGTGTTAAGAATCGGTGAGCAGATAGAAGAGGTGCTTATCGAACACGAGAAAATCTCAAAAGCCGACGCGAGAAGGCGGGCGATAGGCCTTTTGGAGAAAGTGAAGATAAATAACCCGGAAAGGGTCTATAACGCATATCCGCACCTTATCTCAGGCGGGGAGAAACAGAGGGTAATGATCGCAATGGCGATAGCTCTGAATCCCAAACTCCTTATAGCCGACGAGCCTACCACCGCGCTTGACGTAACCATACAGAATGAGATTCTCGAGCTCATTATGGCCCTTAAGACAGAACTGGGCATGTCAGTACTTTTTATAACGCACGACTTCTCCGTTATTAAAAAAGTCGCGGATACAATTCTTGTGATGAAAAACGGCGTAGTGGTGGAAGCGGGGCACGCAAATGAGATTTTCTCAAACCCAAAACATGAATATACAAAAAAGCTTCTTAACGCTGTGCCGCGGATAGAAGAGGAAGAGCCTCGGACAGGCCAGCAAAAGGCAAAGGAGATCATTGCCTTAAGGAATAGCGGGAAAGTATTTTTACAGGAAGAGCTCATGCCCGGCCGGCCCAGGCACAAGGTAACCGCGCTTAAGAACGTAAATCTTGCAATAAAAGAGGGAATGACCCTTGGCGTTGTAGGTGAGTCGGGTTCCGGAAAAACGACTCTTGGGAAGCTTATCACGGGACTGATAGAACCGACTTGCGGGGATGTAATAGGCAGAGAATTAAAATGGGGCACTCAGATGGTATTCCAGGACCCATACGATTCGCTGGATCCGCTTATGAATATGGAAGACATAGTCCTGGAAGGGCTTACCATAAAAGGCGTTAAGAGGGAAACCAAGAATAATATTTTACGCGAGATGCTTTTTAAAGTTCGCCTGAACTACGGCGACAGGCTAAAATACCCGCATCAATTTTCCGGAGGCCAGAGGCAGCGCATAGCCATCGCAAGAGCTCTTGCCGTCAAACCGAGAATTATTGTGCTAGATGAGCCGGTCTCAAGCCTGGATGTGGTGATTCAGTCAGAAATTATACAGCTTCTCAAGGATATACAGAAAGAATTGTCACTTACCTACATTTTTATCTCTCATGATCTGAGGGTAATCGGCTATCTGGCGGACGAGGTAGCCGTTATGTACAAAGGGGAAGTGGTGGAATTCGGTCCAAAATATGATATCTACCATAACCCTAAACACCCTTATACCAAAAAACTTCTATCAAGCGCGCTTCTCTGAGGCCCTTATGGCCTGCTTGCCAGCACTCAGGCAGGCAATGGCCCCACCCAAAGGTGGCAATTCCCAAGTGCCCGCCTGTCATGACCGCCGAAGGCCAGCGGCTTCGCCGCTAGG
>JAFGLX010000036.1 GCA_016927795.1 Candidatus Omnitrophota bacterium | reverse complement strand
TTTTAACATAAGGGTATATGTTTTCCTATTCTTTTAAGATTATACTACTTCGTTTAACTTTAAAACAAGAAAAATCCCGTTCGCAAAAGAGGCACGCGCAACATTTGGAACTTGATATTTTAAACTCTATAATATATCATATACTTTTACCGGCAAATGTACGCCCTCTATAATGGTGCCGGACGTGCTCCGGAATTGTGTTAAATACTCATAGCGTGTTTGCCAACCATATTTTCTATTACCCATGAAAGCAAGCAAAAAAAACATACTTTATAATATAGTGGCTCTCTTCATAGGTTTTTTTCTCGTATTTATTATTCTTTTTGTAACCGAGATCTCTCTTCGTTTCAAATATGATTCTCCCGCTAAATTTTTCTTCTCGCTTGACCCCAAGCTATTAAATCACGTAGCTTTATTCAGGCGAAGCCCGGTTCCGAGCAAGGGTGACCCTGCCCCGCGCGTATTCTGCCTGGGCGGTTCCACCACAAACGGCAATAATATGCCCATGCGCCAGAGCTACCCGAACATACTGGATGTCCTGTTCAAATATAAAGGCAGAAGCGGCACTGCGTATAACTTTGGCATATCAGGGGTATCGGCTGTTACCACTAATTTTTTCATAAAAAATATAGTATCCCTATACAACCCCAGCTGTGTGGTTATACATGACGGTTATAATGACCTGCCAATAGTGATAAAAAAACTTGGCCGGAACAGTTACTCGTTTATCGTGCCTGACTACAATAAACCGTTCAATCCCTATGTTCACAATCCGGTACTCCGTTACGTAACATCGTTTATAAAATTCAATTTGAGGGACATAAGGCGGTTTCTTGTCACGTTTGTTAAGGACACGTTAAAGAAAGGCGGGGATTTATTCCTGGGGTTCGATTACAAGGCGTACCGCCTGCATACGGGCAACACAGAGGACATCCTCGCCGAAAACCAGAAAAGAATGAAGATAATGTTCGAAAAAGAGACGGACAGCATAGATTACTGCATAAAAAACGGCATAAAGGTTATCATAATCCTGGAGCCATACATAAAGCCTCATCATTTCATGCCGCCTTTTAAAACCGGCTTCAGGGACGAGAATGTCGGGGAGATACTGCGCGAATGCCATGTTATACAGCAAACCCTATTTTTCAACATTTTAGTGAAGAAATACAAGGGCAACGATAACGTTGTCATTCTCGATATGCGAAAAATATTTAAGGGTAAATACAGGGAACTTTTTTACGATGAATGTCATTTAAACGGCAAGGGTAACGCCATAAAGGCGTTTATCGTATATAAAGCTGTTGACAGGCTGTTTCCCGAAACGCAAAAAGACGCATCATAATTTCCCTGCGTCGTTCCTGACGTTACGTTTTATGAAAATAGCGCGATTTAGCTTATTCCGGCCTCAAAAAAAACCCGTAAGGCTCATACTGATTGTTGTCCTTGCTATACTTGCCGTCACAAGATTCACGCTTATAACGAAGGGGCATCTCTATCTGGACGACGAGCTTAGGTACCGCCATACACTCCAGCTTATAAAGGAGCTGGAAAAAGGCGATATAAAAGGTGGGCTCTACAATATTTTTTGCTCTTACGGAAGGCCCGGGTTTACGATTATAAGTTTGGTGCCGGCTTTTCTCCAGTATCATTTTTCCGCCCCTCCCCGTATTACCGAAAGTTATAAACTTGTTTATCCGCAGGACACCTTGCCTATTTTTGATTTATCATCTTATAAGATACCCAGCGCCTTTAACGTGCTTATATCTATTTTCGTGAGTTTTTTCTTTTACCGGATTGCGTTACTTCTCATAAAGAAGAGGGTGCCGGCAGTAACAGCCACCATCGTATTTAGCCTGCTTAACGCAAGCTACATGTTTATAAGGCATATGCTGCCTTACTATCACGCTATTCTCATTCTTTTCATAGCGCTTTATATCGTATTAAGGGAAAGTCCCGGCCGTAAGTTTACATATAAGAAAACAATTCTTGTCGGTTTTCTCATTTCTTTCGCCCTGACCGTATACCAGCCTTATTATGTTCTGGCTGGCGCAATAGCATTATTAGCAGTATATAAAAGCGAATCCAGGTTGAAATCGACCGTTATTATCCTTTTGGCGCTTTTTCTGGTTCACCTCTTATTTGAGATTCTCGCCCATGCCGCCGGAACGGCATTTATCCTCCAGGGCGAAAAAATGAAGCATATCCTGACTGACAGCGCCGACGACAATACCTATCAGCTTGCATTCATATTCTGGTTGGTTTACATGGTTAAGGGCGAAGGCGTTCTGGGAGGGGTTCTTATCGTATTCTTCGCACTTTTTGTATTTTTAACACTGCCAAAACGAGGAACGGAAATCCGCACAAAAATACTCTACACAACCCTGATATGCGGCTATATAGCGCACGCGGTCCTGGTTTATTTCCCAAAATATTTTATTCTTTTCACGCGCCAGTTTTATGTCTATATGCCATTTATAGTAATAGGCGCCGTCTATTTCATAGGAAATCTCAAAAAGGCCCGAAAGCCGGTGATGGCGTGTCTTCTTGTGCTTTCTATCGTCTCGTTCGCCTTTTATTTCAGGGCCTATAGTATGACCGATTATCCGAGAGATTTTTTCCGCAGAGTTTCCATCGAATATCCCGACAAGAAAATAACCAACACATGCGAATTTTACCCGAAAAAACTTCAAGACATGTTAATGTACGCTTTTCTGGAAAGAAAATACGACATACTAACCGTAAACCTGAGAACAATCCCACCGGATTTCCGGTCTTTTGCCCCCCTTGATTTCCCTAATAAGCTTCTGGTAGAATCGAAACCCCATCCGCTTATAAGCTTTACGCCATACCTTTACAGCGATTACAGCCCCGTACAAAGAAAAATCATAGAGAAAAACAAGACTACAATGAGGCTTTACCGCTTCCGTTAAACGAAATTGATATGTTCTGGCGGTGGGGATTGCGGCTTTGTTATAGCTACGTTACCGTTTTTTAGATCCCACAGAAACTCGTTAACCTTGTGCTGCAGGCAGAGATATCCGCAATCGGTGCGCGCGTTGAATTTTTCCGAAGCAAGAGAGTCAATGACCTCCCAGTACCTCGGGCTTTTCCATAAATCCTTGAAAGAGGTCTCGGCAATATTCCCGATGTGGAATCTTTTATAACGCTCATTAAAAAGCATTCCGCATGGGGCGACAAGACCGGACCCTGAAAACTGCATTATAAATGGCGGCCCGTAACACCGCGTGTATGTGCGGCTTTTGCCGCCGCGGATTTTCGACCACTTCACCTTAACCAGATAATCTGCGGTAGACACTTTCTCCGCAGCTTTAAGCGTCTCTTCCAGAAGAGAGTATTTCGAGTAATCCACACCGAGAGAGCCGAACTCGTCGTCGCTGCAGTGTTTTATCACAAGATAATCGACACCGAGCTCTTTACCGAGCCTGGCAAGGGGCATTACCTGGTCGATTAAATCCGGCATAAGCACCATCTGAAGCCCTAGCGTAACGTTAAGATTTTTTTCTTTCTTTATCTTCACGCACTCCCTGACTATATCCGTCAGCTTATGGAAGTATTCTTCGCGGCAGCCGTGTACGCGCGCATAACGCGCCGGCTCGGCCGCCGAAACGTTAAACCTTAGATAGGTAAGGGCCGGAAGTATCTCTTCGAGCCTCTCTTTTTTTAAAAGCGTGCCGTGAGTGCCGACCGCCATATCAAGCCCGTTTTGTTTTCCCCTGAGAACCGCGTCATAGAAATAAGGGGAGCATGTGCTTTCCCCGTCGCTTACGAAACTTACCGCCTTGACACCTATCTCTCTTGCGTCATCAAGGAACCTGAAAATCACATCGCGCGTGAGGGGCATTGCCTGATTTTCCTGCAGGACGCCGTAACAATAAACGCACCGGTAATTACAGGCGCGTGTAAGAGCGCAGTCAACGGTAATAGGAGCTATCCTTTCGCCTTTAAGCCAGGCCCCCAGGCGGTCGGCGTGCCAGAGAAGTTTGTGTCCGTCCAATATGTATTTCTGCCCGTCCAGCATAACGTCACATTTCATATATTCCGGCCGATCCTTTGCCTGCGGAAGGTGGCTGAATCCTCCGGAAATTCATTTATTTTGGAAACGTATTTTTTCGAAAAATATATTTCTTTTATAAGTCTCAAATAATCTTTCGTAACCCTGATTAAAGGGCGGAGTCTCACCGCTTTTGACTTACCACCTTCCCTTCTGGAAAGAGCGTATGGAACTTCCGCGATAAGATATCCCTTTTTGGCGATTTTTATAATTATTTCCGCCAGGAAGAAAAATCCGCTTGACCGGCATTCTATGCCGGATAAAACGGACCGCCTGTAAAGCGCGGTGCCGTTTGTGTAATTAAAAGATGTACCGAAAGTCACGTTTATAATCGACCTGAAAAGAAACGAAATCGCATTCCTCTGGGAGCTTCTTACCTCTTTATTGTAAACAAACGGCAGCACTACGTCCACGTCTTCTATAAGATCCGCGTATCGCAGTATTTCGGAGGGGTCATTTTCGTTATCGCCCGGATTTAGGGTAACCGTATCCTTTTTCGCGTGTTTTACGCCGTCCAAAAACGATGCTCCCATGCCTTTGGGGGAATCGTGATTCAGGAGTTTTACAGCATCTGGGCCATATGTATTTATCATGGAAGAGACCGCTTCGGCCGTAGAATCTGTACTTCCGTCGTTTATAACGATAACTTCACCGTCTATGTCATATTCCCTAAATACCGAAAGGGTAGCCTCTATAGCGTCTTTAACCGCCTTTTCCTCATTTAAGGCCGGCATTATTACGCTGACCGAAGGTTTTTTCCGTCCCTGGCACATAAATTTTTCCCCTTCTTTAATACGGACCTTTGAAACTGTCTATAATCGGGTCGGCTATAAGGCCCAGGTCGGGTGTTTTGTTTAGCATTTTACAGCATTCGATGAATATATCTTTGTACGTCGGATAGAATTTCTCTTCCAGCTTGAATGAAACCGGGGACGGGCAATCCGCAACCCCTATTCTTTTAATCGGGGATTTAAGATATTTAAACGTTTCCCCTGAGGCAAGCGCGGCTACTTCGCTTGAAAACCCGCAGGTTGTCCAACTGGTATCCGCAACTATAAGCCTGCCTGTCTTTCTTACCGAACGTAAAATAGTATCTTTGTCCAACGGCCTAAGAGACCTGGGGTCTATCACCTCAAGCGATATGCCCATCTTTTTCAGTGCTATGTAAGCCTTGACACCCTCCATGGCCATAATAGAGGTCGCTACAAGTGTTATGTCGGAACCTTTTTTAATAACCCTTGCTTTCCCGAATTTCGACTTATAAATTTTCTTCGGAACGTCGCCAAACGTATCGTACAACCTTCTGTGCTCAATTATAACACACGGGACATTTTCGCTTAATGACGATACGATGAATCCTTTGGCGTCGTATGGTGTGCTGGGCATCGCTATATACAAACCGGGAAAATGCATAAAAACAGACTGTATGCTTTGGCTGTGAGTGGGGCCTTGCCCCCAACCTTTACCTATTATGCCGCGTATCACAAATGAAACGCTTGATTTCCCGCCATACATGTATTTCCATTTGGATGCCCCGTTAATCATCTGGTCCAGCGCGAGAAACATAAAGTCGTTTCTTGCGTGAATAAGAACGGGCCTCTTACCTGTAAGAGACGCACCTATTGTAATGCCCGTAAGGGCATTTTCCGAAGCGGGCGTCTCTATTACTCTTTTGGGGCCAAAGCGTTTAAACGCACTTATCGTAGTGCCGAATATGCCTTTGTAATCCGTAACCCCGAGTCCCATTATAAAACAATCGGGGTCGTTGCGCATTGTCTGCACATGAGCCTCTGAAATAGCGTTGGCGTAAGTGAGAAGTCTCTTTTTGGTTTCTCTTTTTTCAGTATACATCCTTGAGCAAATCCTCATCTTCAGGCCATGGGGACTTTCTGGCATAATCAAGCGAACCGTCTATCTCCAGGGATATCTTTTCAGCCATTGATTCAAGTTCTTTTTCAGTAACTGTATTATCCTTAAGAAGCCTGCGGCGAAGGCGCGCTATCGGACAACGCCTCATCCACATCCGGACCTCTTTTTCCGTACGATAAGGGTTGTTAAAGTCGAAATTCGGCCCTACGTGTTCCAGGAAACGATACGTCGTGCATTCCATAAAAAGAGGCCCGGAGCCGTCTCTTATTTTCTTAACAAGGCGGGCAGAGGCCTTGTAAACCTCCATGACATCCATACCGTCAACCCTCAATGCCTCTATGCCGTATGATTTTACCCGTTTGTATATAGGGATCGCCGGCTGCCTATACTTAATGTGCGTATGGCTTGAAAAAAAGTTGTTTTCGCATACAAACAACACGGGAACTTTTTTAAGTACGGCGAAATTGATGCTTTCGGCGCATACACCCTCTTCGAAAGCCGCGTCGCCGAAAAATACCACCGCGATGTTCTTCTTCCCGTCCATAGCAAAGGAAAACCCTACGCCCACCCCTACCGGTATCAGCGCCCCCAATATAGGAGCGGAATACATATTGATTTTGGGCGATGCAAGGTGCGCGGAACCGCTTTTCCCACCGCAGACGCCGGTAGAACGGCCGAATAGTTCCGCCATCATCGAAGAGAGCGACCCGCCCCTGGCAAGGTAACCGGCATGACATCTGTGGGAGTTAAATACCCAGTCGTCTTTCCCAAGCGCCGCGCATACACCAACGGAAACCGCTTCCTGGCCAATGGAAAAATGCGCGGGCGTCCTTATTTCGCCTCTAGGGTAGATTTCCGCTATGCGCTCTTCTATCATGCGTATGCGCAGCATTTCCCTTAAAAGAGTCTTCTTCACGGTATCGATATTTTTAGCGGCCATTATATAAAATTCTCGTGCTCATGCGGGTGCCTGATGCGCCATAGGTAGGAATTTATCTCGTCGAGTCGGCATAATTCGCGGCACTTTTTGGCATCCATCTTTTTCTCTATGTGCCGGAATACCGTCCTGCACTTTTCCCCGTTCCAAATTTCCGTAAAGCTTCCGCCCCTTACATTGCCTATGGAAAAACGTTTTACCCCGTAAAACGTATTGCACGGGTATATTTCTCCGTCTGAACTTATATACGCCCAGAAACGCACGCCCAGGCACCGGTCATAGCTTTTTTCCATAAAACGCTTTTTCATGGTAGCGGATCTGAATATGATATTGAAACCATTGCCCGAGTATTTTTTAAGCCTATCCTCAAGGTAAGAAAAATTAGAATAATCTATATCGGTGCCGGCCTCGTTCCTGCTCAAAGGATGTTTTGAATAGGGCTTTACGATTAAATAGTCTACGCCTATCTTTTTTAGAACTTTGGCGGCGTTTATAAGGTCCTTCTGGTTTTCTTTCAACAAGAGAAACTGTGTGCCTATCGTAACTTTAAGCCCGTGTTTTTTCTTTACTGAAACCGCCGAGTTGAGATTTTGAAGAACCTTACAAAAATCTTTCTCGCTTGCGTTATGCATCCTTTTATACACAGGGGCTGTGCCAGCGTCAATACTTACGCGTATCCAGGTAAGCGACTTCAGGTTTTTTTCGCAAAAATCCCTATCCATAAGAACGCCGTTTGTCGTAATCGCTACGTCAAGCTTGAGCTTTTTGAAAGACGTAACAAAATCCGTAACATTGCTATCCAGGAGAGGTTCGCCTTCGCCTGCAATTATCACCGCCTTCAGCCCTTTTTTCGCGGCTCCTTTCACAAATCTGGTTACGTATTTTTTGTCCAGAAAAGTGCCTTTTCTCTTCCCGTAATCAAGGCCGCAGAATATGCAATGATGATTACATAAATCCGTAGGAGAGATCTCTATGCATACAGGGCATACAAATTTACCTTTTATCCAGTCGGAAACGCGTTCTGCGTGAAAAAGAAGCTTGTGGCTGTCGATTCTCATGCCTTCCATAATCATCCGCCTTTGCCTAATCTGAATATCCGTTTATAGAACGAGGCGAGTTTTCCCACCATAGCTCCCTTTATCGTATTACGGTAATATGACCCGTACTTGGAGACGAAACCGCCCTCCATCATCCCCTTCAGTTCATTTAAATATTTGGTATCGGCGTCATACGCGGCCTTCAATTGCTCGAAGGTAAGCTTCTTGCCGGGAGAGTTTTCTATCTCAATCATAATCCTGGATGAAACCGACCTGTCAAAAACATAATATACCGAAAGATAAAGGAAAAATAACATGGCGAAAAAAAAGAGGCCGTATAAATACTGGCACATTAAGGAGCTTTCCAGGATATTAAAAAATCCGCCCTTTTTCTCCATGAAATAAAAAAGACCCAGAAAAACCGGCAGAAGCGCTATTGACACGGCAAAAAGCAGCTTCCAGTGGTATATAAGCTTCCTTATAGGGTGGCCGTGTTCGGTTTTTACGAGTCCTAAATACGCGAAAATAAAGTGCGCGGCCACACAGACAGACGAGCAAAAAAGTGCTGCTATTATTCCCTTCATACTATTGATGTCCGCCTATATTCATATATTTTCTTACGGCCTCTATAACCTTGGCGTGTGTCCTCCCCATGGGTGCGTTTTTTATGTAATTCTTTTCTTTTACGAGCCTTTTTAAGAATACCATGTCTTCTACCTCGTATCTGAATTTATCTTCCAGATCATAGCCCGATTTAATCTGGTCAAGCGACAGGCGCTTATCCCGGGACTCTTCTATGTCTACCATCATCCTGACTGTAACGCACCTGTCAAAAACAATCACAAGATGCGCGTAAAAATAGAGAAAAAAACCATACACAAAAAGCCCGTTTATAAAATCTACCGCCATAAAAGGAGTTATCGCGTTTATCCATATAGAGAACCCCGAATTTGCGCATATAAAGAACCCGAGAGTATACGAGAGAAGCGCAAAAAAAGATATAACGAGCATGGTGCGGAAACGTCTTTTTGGCCTGTGTACATGGAATATGTATATATGTACCGCAGTAAACAGAAAAAACGCCGCCGTGGACATAAAGATTGTATATAACATATATGGGGGATATTATACGATAAACGAGGCCGAAAAACAAGCCTCAACAAAACTCATTCTCTATTAGTTGGGCCATTTCGTTACATCTTTATATTTTTGGATTACTGTGAGAGAAGCCATCTAAATCTAAGGGTTAAGGCTCCCTCCCCACGGGGGATTTTCGGAAGATTACAGCGATTATCATACCGGTAATCGCTGTAATTATTGTGTAATACAACATCAAAAGCATATATGTAAAAAGGCTGATTTACGGGATGGTGTTTTTCAATTCAAGAGCGGTTTTTTAAGTCTCTTGTCGTATTCTACTATATCGCTCAACCGGAATGAGTAAATTTTATCCCACGGGAAGTTTTGCATAAACGCGTAATCTTTAAAGTGGCCGTAATCGGAGTTCTGCACCAGAAAATAGTTGAAATACTCGTTCTGATAAACGTCGTTTACTATAAATTCTCTTTTGGTAACCGCGTAGGGTTTAAGGCCGCTCAGCATAAGATACGCTATGTATTCCTCCAGAAAGCAATTACCGCTAAAAGTGTGGTGCCCGAATTTAAACGAAGACGAAAGCTGTATCAATATTTTGGAAGTGTTCACATTCCTGCCTTTGCACGTATCGTAGAGCTCCCTCAGTTTTTTAAGGTCTATCTGATCGGACTTCACAACAAAAAAACCCTTAAAATTCGCGTCCTTCCAGTCCGTATTAAACCTGTGCCTAATCCATATGTCGTATTTATGCGCGAAGTTTATAGCCTGGGAACATAAAACGGCGAAAATCGCCAAAACCACTAGTCGCTTAAATTTAGGAAGCGCACTCTCGTAAAGCATGAAAAAAACAATCCCTATAAGACCGCATCCGACTATGGATATGGGCTGAAATATCTTGGCTATTGCGGGAAAATGGCCGAATGTAAATATCGCATATGTGCTTGCGCCTATGGTCCATAAAGAAAGGGTTATCAGCCTCTTTCGGCCGCTCATACCGAAATAAAAAAACGGGACGAGCATAAAGGACAGCGCCAAAAAAGCGGCAAACAGAACGCTCTCGGCTCTGAAATAAAATTTGAAGAAATAAAACGGCTGCAGCGGAATTCCCCCTCCCCAGTACAATGCCCCTTCGCCCTGTTTGGTGAATTCTGCAAAAAACGATACATATTTAAAATTCACGAGTCTTCTCAAAAAGTCTACGAGTAAAATATACGCAAACGGCAACGCGCTCCCCAACGCAAAAAATATTATACGCCGGAGCCGCGGCCAGGGGCGCTTATCCAGCAATATATCCAGGACCTTTATGGGGAACAAAACGATAAGGGCCGGCATGCAGTGGGTCGACGCTACAAGGCTCAAGGAGTAAAGTAGCCCTATGAAGAAATCGGATATTACTTTGCCGGCGTTTTTGCCGAAATCTATAAAAAAAGCCCAAAAAATAAGCGCAAAACCGAATACGGTGTGATAACCGTACAGCGCGTTATAGAAAATGTCGAAATTGGTAAAAAGCATGGTTACGGAAACCAAACCGGCGAACCTCGAAAAATTTGCTTTCAAAATAAAATACATGAGAATGCCGATTGCGAGTATCGAGAAGAGGTTTATCGCGCAGAGGGGAGCCATCGGATAGCTTATACCGAATTGCCTAAAAATCAAATTGACATAGGACGCGAGCCCTATAAAAAGCGGTTTTTTGCCTACGGGCCCTATGGGAGAGGTGACGAGCCTTACGACGTTCTCGAAGGAGACATTCCCGGAGGTGAGAGTCTTTTTAAGGCTGCCTGCCAGGATATTTACCCTTATCATATGCCTTAAGGAATCTCCATAATAACCGTCGGTCTTAACTACCTTATTTGCAAAAAGGGATATATAAATTATAACTAATGCCGCAACGGAGACGTTTAAGACTATGCGCCGGACTTTTTCCATTGAGATCATTTTTTTAATTTCTTAAGTATGGCATCCGCTATATTTTCCGCAAGAAGCCTGTTCCCCTTATCGGTGCAATGCCCGAAATCGCCGGCAAAACTGTCGGTAAAATACTCGTCGTAACCCTCTTCTTTCACGGCTTTTTTATAAGTCGTTTCGTTGTCTACAAAGATTACATTCCCGCGTTTTTCAAGCATCTTTTCTAAAGCCTCTAAATTGCGCAGGGGATACTGCGCGCACACAAGGGTAATACCTTTCTTCGAGAGTACGTTCTCCAACGCCCTGTAGTTATAGAGAGTTACCGGATTATAGTATTCGGCCCTTAATTTATTCGCCTTTCTGAAATACTCGATAGCCATATCCTCCATTCCGCGCGCCTGGTAACAAAGCGCCAGAGCCCCGTATATCCAATTATCTTTAGGCGAGAGTTGAAGCGCCTTTTTTAACACCGCTTCGGCCTTGTCATAAAGCCGGAGGTGATAAAGACATCCTCCCAATTCAAAATATCCGAGCGCTATTTCAGGATTTACCGCTATAGCCGCGTTAAAAAACTCCGCCGCGCGCATATAAAGCCTTTTGTCAAACTTACCCCTGTCCCTCAGGCGCCTTCCGAAATCAACAAGATATACCCATTTTTTCTTTTGCTCTTCACTCGCCCACTTTGAGCTGTCATCCGCATTAACCCGCACGGAGTTATGCGCGATTAATTCTTTTTCACCGGGCCTTAAAATTCCAGCTTCAATCAGTTTGTTCAGTATGTGCAGATAAGTCAATTTAACAAGTTTATACACTCTGAACGATTTTACGAATCGTTTGGCCGCAAGAGTAAGCGAACTGGCGTACGGCTTTATATCGCCTACAAACGCCACAGGTAACGTAGAGCCGCCGTCGTTTATACCCATCATCGCGACTACCATATTGGGTCTGTAACGGGCCAGATTATCGTCCAGTTTTTCCAATATGCCGTTTGTGTCTATACTAGGGGTGCCTTTATTTATCACGCTGAATCTTATCCCGGTATTACGCTTATTAAGAATGCGCTCCAGCTGGCTGGGGTAAGAATTTTCCTGGCCGTAAGCGGTAGTAGACTCGCCCAGGCACATTATGCGATAGTCGCCCTTTTGTTTTATGGACTTGGCGTTCCTGTGCTCCTGTAATACTAAAAATAAACCACCGCCAAGCCTCAGAGTTATCTCAAGAAAAAACACTCCGACGCATACTCCGAATAATATAAGAAATAGCTTTTGTTTTGAAGATATTTTCGACACGATTATTTCTTTTTTAAGATAATGAAATCGTCGAAGCGTTTGACTAAGGCAAAGTATTTGCCGATAATGGCGTAGACGTTGGGATTGGCTTTTTGGACCTGGGACACCTTGTCTATTACCAGATATTGCAACGGCGCCCGAGAGAACAAAAGCTCAAGAACTTTGCCGTCCCGGGTAAGAAATATTCTATCCGGGAACATGCTGCGTTTTATATTCATTCC
>JAFGLX010000035.1 GCA_016927795.1 Candidatus Omnitrophota bacterium | reverse complement strand
GGGGGCGGAGCCTGAATCGCAGGTCAAGAGTGTTAAGCTCATAATTATCAAAAACGCGGAAATAAGAAAGGGAGGCTGCGGCCAGAAAGACTGCCAGAACGCCGGCATACAGAACAGTCCTTCTTTTTAGCTTCGAAAAATCCATAAAGGATTAAAAGGAATAATAAAGGCCTGCCGTTATAGTGCCGGCCGTATACTCCTGCAAGGGCTCATTTGACACGTTCTCGCTGTAAGAGCAGTTTACTGCCACGGTAAAGGACTTTGTCAAATCGTAAAACAGCGAGCCGTTTACGGTGTATATATCGTCATAGACGTGCTCGTTTGTCTCGGATGACAGGCGGTCGTCGTACCTCTTCTGCTGGTAGGCGAAACTGCCGCTTGCATAGAGCTTATCGGTAAGCATTATTATCGCAGAGGGCCTTACCTTAAATGAGAAATAGTCATAATAATGGAAATAATCATAATTTGAATTGTTGCCGTATATCTCTATATTGGTCCTTACCATAAGCCTGTCAAAAAGATATACGCCGGCCTCGTAATAGGCAATATTACGGTTGTCAACGCGTAATTCGTCTGTCCTTACCTTGTCGGGATTGAGCGTTTTGTAATGACTGAAATTCTTATGTAAGAATTTGTAGCCTATTTCGTGATAGATATTGTCGTTAAAATTGTATCGCAGAAACGTACCTGCCTGATTGGCCAGGTAAGTGCCGTCCTTGTCGCCAGGGAACCATACAAGTTCGAAAGCGTATAAGGCTCCGAGCGTAAACATATCGCCGAAGAGATCCATTTCCATTTCCGCCTCGTTATAAGTATCAAGAAGCGTCGCGTCGCTGTTCCAGTAATATAAAACGTTGCTTGTATCGTTTGTGAGCTTAAGCCTTATATCGTCGGTATAATTATATACGGCTTCCGTATTGAGCGACGCCTCAAAAAAGGCGCCCTGTTCCTTGCCGGACGATTCAAGATACACGTTCCCGTCGAAGCCCTGTAAAAGACCTAGGAAGAAATTGAGATCTATATCATTTTCCCTTAGCTGGTTTTTAACCGGCTGGGTTATGGTTTCGACGTAGGTTAGCGCCTTGAGGTAATCATACTTATCCTCTTTTCTTTCGGTAGGTTCCTGCGCGAAAGAAAACGCGTTAAAAAGAAAAACAGCTGTGAATAAACCGATAGCTAAACCTTTCATTTCGACTCCTTTTCTTATAAATAGTCTATAAATTCTTTGCATTCGGTAAATAACATTATCACTCTTTTCTTTCGTAATGTTGGTCATCGGTGCATGAGCTGCCGCTTCCCGCGCTCGTTTCCTCTGTTGTTTTTCTCAAGCGGTCCTCCACTTTTCTATCCTCCATCCTGTCTCTGAATGACCCGATTTTATTCATGTCCCTTGCCAGCCTCTCCCTTATTTTTCTTCTCGCGGTGGTACGCTCTATGAAATTGTTCTTCCAGCTGTTCCATTTGTCGTAATCTTTGCCGCTTAGCTTGCTAAGCTGGGAGGGTTTCTGGAATCGGCCCACGGTAGTCTGGAATCCCTCTGTTACGGTGAGATTTTTCTCCATTATATTCCCGTTTTGATCTATGCCCTTAGCGTATGAATCGTTCTCGTACGCGCTTACGATAGTCCTGTCGTTATTGGCGTTCGTGCCCCAACCCGTTCCTCTGGCACCGCATACGGCTGTGGGTGTGCGTATTTCAAAACGCGAGTGCGGGGGAAGCTTCTTTACAAGCGCAAATAATTCACCGTCTATTAGTTCCACCTTTTCCTCGCCTTTAAGGCTTATGACAACGTGCGTATCGGCGTTTATGCTGATTACGTTATTTTCCCTGCCGCCAAAAGCTATTTCAATCGAGGAATCTTTTTGCGTTTTCACGCTGTCGCCCGACCTTAGAACCGTTCCTTTCTCAACGTCTTTCCATTCCGTCTTGCCTGACTGCATAAACGAGGCTTTGCCTTTTACATAAATTACCTTGACATGCGACTCTGACGCGGAGAATATGGGCCCTGCCGGCAGCACTGCCGCAATTAAAAAAGTCAACGTTGTCATAAAATACTTCATTTTTTTGTCTCCTCCCGTATAAGTGTTATTACTTCCTTTTATCCTTTTTATCGCTGCCTTTCATAAGAAGTTTCCAAGGATGCCTTTTTATGTCATCGCTGAATTCATTAAAATTTATCGCGGTCTGTTCTATGTTAAGTACTATACCATCGACTTTTTCTTTATTATCGGACACTATATTTTTAACGTCCGCCAGGATTAAATCAAGATTCTGCGCTATTTTATCGGCTTTTTTCATTAGCTCTCTCGCCTCTATCGGGTCCTCGCTTTGTATTGTAGCGCCTTCCTTAAGGTACGTTCCGGAGTTGCCAGAAGCGACCCCTATATACGCATCACCTATAAATCCGCTCGTGCCTATAAAAGCTATGGAATCCTCCCTTATTTTTGCGCTTTTGTCAAGGGCGAGGGTAAGTTCCACCTTTGTCGCGTTAGGTTCATATACAAAGTTTACGTTCTCCACCCTTCCTACCTCTATACCGGCGAGAGTAACTATTGAATTTTCTTTTATGCCTTCGGCATGGCTGAAGGATGTCTTAAGCTTATAAACCTCGGACTTAAAATTAGATGTTTTGAGCCAGAAAAACACTCCTACTATTATGGCTAAGACTATTACGAGACCTGTTTTCAACTCGTTTGTGAATTTTTTCATGGCAACATCTCCTTTTTGTCTAATATAATCTGATCGAGTACCTGTGCCCGATTCGTCCTTTACCTACTTTGTCAGCTGTTCCAGATAATCGTCTTTCTGTTGAAAAAACTTTATAGGCCCGTCCGGATCCCCGGTTATAAACTGCCGGATCATGCCGTTTTTGCTGTTTTTTATTTCTTCTTTCGTGCCGAGTTCCACAACCCTGCCTTCATAAAGCATGGCTATCCTATCGGCTATTCTGAATACGCTGCCCATATCATGAGTAACAACCACGCTTGTTATGGAAAGCTTCTGTGACAGGTCCAGTATAAGCTTATCTATGACGCCTGCTACTATAGGGTCGAGGCCTGCTGTAGGTTCGTCATAAAATACGATCTCCGGGTCCATTACTATTGCTCTTGCAAGGCCTACTCTCTTTTTCATACCACCCGAAAGCTGGCTTGGCATGAGGTCTTCGAACCCGCGAAGCCCTACAAGTTCAAGTTTCATCTTTACGACGATATTTATAACGCTCTCTTCCAGTTTTGTGTGTTCTCTAAGCGGCAGGGCCACGTTCTCGCCTACTGTCATGGAATCGAAAAGGGCCGATCCCTGGAACGACATGCCTATGCGTTTTTTTATTTTATCCATATCATCCTCGTTCAGGCATGTTATATCCCGGCCGAGGAGACTTATTTTGCCCAAATCAGGCCTAATGGCGCCTATCATGTGCCTCAAAAGGGTGCTTTTGCCGCATCCTGAACCACCCATAATAACGAACGTTTCTCCTTTATAAACTTCAAGGCTGATTCCGTTCAGTATCGTACGGTTGCCGAATCTTTTTACGACATTATCTACTTTTATCGCTATCTCTTTATCCATATTTATGCGTCTTTAAAGATTTATAAAAATGTTCAATAAAACAAAACGGAAATCACGTTCTCTGTTTTATATATTTGAGAAATAAAAAATACCCGTCAATACGCAGTCAAAAAGTATAATAAGTATAAAACTTGTGACAACGCTTACGGTGGTTGATTTGCCTACGCCTTCTGCGCCGCCTTTTGTGTTAAGCCCCATGTAGCATCCTATCATTGATATGATAATGGCAAAAGATACGCTTTTAAGAATGCCCGTCCATACGTCCTTCCATACCATAAACTCAAACGAAACATCCATGTATCTGTACGGATTCAGGTTTAAATTATATACGCCGACCAAAAACCCCCCGACTATACCTACTATATCGCTGAAAACGGTAAGGCACGGGAGCATAATAAGAAGCCCCAGAAACCGCGGTACCACAAGAAACCGCACGGGATTTAACGCTATTGTCTCAAGGGCCTCGATCTGTTCTGAAACCTTCATCGTGCCGAGTTCGGCTGTTATAGCCGCGCCGACCCTTCCGGCCACGACAAGCGCGGTAAGAACAGGGCCTAATTCGCGCGCCATGCTTACGCTTACCATGGCCGCGACATAAATGGTAGCGCCCAGCTTAGAAAGCTGGTATGCGCTTTGCATGGCTATAACTATCCCGGTAAAAAGAGCGACGAAAAACGTTATAATAATGGACTTAACGCCCATGAAAACCATCTGCTCGAAAATGCTGCGTCTTTTGACAAACTTTCCCTTAAACGGCCCTACAACGATCCAAAATATTGTGTTGAAAAATAAACCCGCCACACTTTTTATGTGGCGGGTTGTGCCTATGACCGTTCTGCCTATTCCTTCTATGATTGCTATCATAATACCAGATACTACCAGAATATCGTTCTCAACTCAATGATTTTATGGCGTCGCCCTCTTCTTGCGTTATGTCGAAGAGTTTTTCCAGTTTCGTTATTTCAAAAAGATTTTTTACTTTTGTCGAAAGGTTCGAGAGCTTTAATTTGCCGCCGTAAGTCCGCATGCCTTTTAATATCTCAACCAGGGTCGCCAGTCCAGAGCTGTCTATGTAGCTAACATTTTTGAAATTTATTACTATTTTTTCTTTTTTTTCGCCTACTATCCTGTCGAATATCTTCTTTACCTGAGGAGATGTGTTGATATCGATTTCTCCGGTTATATAACAGACAACTATGCCGTTTTTATCTTCCTGCCTGACCTGCATTGGCTTTCCCTCCATTGTTCTTATTGATCAATTTTACCATAAAGATCCTATTGCCTCTACTATTATATTTAACTTCGTCCATAAGCTTATGTATAAGAAAAACGCCCCTTCCGCTGCCCTTTAATAAATTATCTTCCGCCGTAGGGTCCGGAACCATGCGCGGATCAAAACCATTACCTTCGTCTTCTACCTCAAGCGTGAACCTGCCGCCCTCCAGTGAATAAGATATGAAAACAGCTTTATCCTTTTTCCCGCCATTGCCGTGTAAGATAGCATTTTTTACGGCCTCTTCGGCACACAGGCGTATATCAAAAATTGCCGAATCTTCTATATTGTTGGCCTTAAGATAGCTCTCTATCTCCGCGCTTATTTTCCTTATGTAGCTCACCTCGCTAGGTATGCGCATCATTCCGGTTTAGACTCCTCAAAAATACCCATTTTTCTGAATTTATCATATCTTTTTTTTACAAGGTCATTTTTATCCACGTTCTTAACCGTTTCCAGGTCCCTTTTTATTATTTTTTTTATGCTCTGCGCGATTTCTTCCGGATTTCTGTGAGCGCCACCCAGGGGTTCCGGTATTATTTCATCGATTATACCTAACTTATACAAGTCGTCCCCGGTAAGTTTCAGACTCTCGGCGGCCTCCGGCGCTTTCGACCGCTCTTTCCACAAAATAGCCGCGCATCCTTCCGGAGAAAT
>JAFGLX010000034.1 GCA_016927795.1 Candidatus Omnitrophota bacterium | reverse complement strand
TGAGAGGATAGGCGGCGCGATAATGGGTGGGTTAAGGTCTTTTGTAATTATAGGCATACTTTTTGTAGGTCTTCTGCTTATGCCCGTTAAATATATAGAAAAAAGCGTCATGAATTCGAATTTGTGCGGTACGTTCGTGAAAGCGGACCTAAAACTCTACGGCATGATCATTGATGCCGTAATCAGTAAAAATAAGATGCCGTATAAGCTTACCCTCTCAAAATTACTTTCGGAAAAAGACTATTATATGTTTAAAACACCGGATTTAAAGAAGCGTTCCCGCTTTTTTAATGAGTAAAACCTTTATGGTGTATTGCATATCTTTGAAAAAATGGGAGATAACATGAAACTATGCGATATTTACGAATTGATAGTGAAAAAAGGACGCGATAAAGACCCGCGCCCCGCCGGAGAATTGAAGGAAGAACTAAGTCGCGTTCGCAGAGAGTACCGATCTCTTAAGGGCGAAGACAAAAAATATTACGACAGGGAAAAACTGAATCACCCGTACGCCGATACACGGATTCTATACGGCGACAGGAACAAGGCCATACATACGGTGATGGTCGGCATAGACATAGACGTGGGCGAGCTTTTAACCGCCTATCTTTTAAATGAGAAAGGCGCGGGTATAGACCTTGTCATGTCGCACCACCCGTCCGGCAAAGCCCTGTCAAATCTTCATTATGTCATGCAGGTGCACGAGAACATACTGTTCCATTTCGGCGTTAACAGAGAAATCGCGAACTCTTTCATGAAAGAACGTATAGATGAAATCTCCCGCAGGCTCTCTTCGGTTAATCACCAGAGGACAGTTGACGCCGCGAGGTTGCTTGACATGCCGCTTATGTGCGTTCACACCCCCGCCGACAATCATGTCACGGACTTTCTCGACGGTATGTTCAGGAGAAAAAAACCAAAAAGAGTTTCTGATGTAATGAAGTTCCTTAAAGGGATTCCGGAATACCAGGCCGCTATGGCTATAGGGGCAGGCCCAAAACTCATAAACGGAAAGGAAAGCAACAAAACGGGCAAAATATTCGTGGACATGACAGGCGGGACAGAAGGCTCCAAGAAAGTTTTTGCCAGACTTTCCCAGGCCGGCGTAACGACAATAGTAGCAATGCATTTAAGTGAGGAGCATTTCAAAACCGCGAAAGCCGAATTTCTCAATATTATAATAGCCGGCCATATAGCCAGCGATAATCTGGGGCTCAATCTTGTGCTGGACGAAGTAGCCAGAAAAGACGACATAAACATAATTCCCTGTTCGGGATTTGTCAGAGTTAAACGATGATACCGGATAAAGTTATAGAACAGATACTGGACAAGACCGACATTGTGGAAATAGTATCCAGTTACCTGCCTTTAAAAAAAGCGGGCCAGAATTTCAAGGCCCGCTGCCCGTTCCACGAGGAAAAAACGCCGTCATTTATGATTAGCCCCTCGAAGCAGATCTATCACTGTTTTGGCTGTGGGGCGGGCGGTAACGTCATAAGTTTCCTTATGAAGCATGAACATATGGATTTTATAGAAGCGATAAAATTGCTTGCGGACAAGACAGGGATAGCATTACCGCAAGCCACATCCGGCATGAGGGAGAAAGATTCGCTTGCCGAAAAGATTTACGGCGCAAATAACATAGCATGCAATTTCTACAGAGAGAACTTAGCCGGTGAGCAGGGCAGGGATGCGGAACAATATTTTAAGGCAAGGGGCATAGACAGTGATACGGCAAGGCGTTTCGGTCTCGGATACGCCGAGGATTCCTGGCAAGGCCTTATAAATTACTGCAAGCAGAAGGGCGTAGGGACTGACCTTTTGGAGAAAGCGGGCCTTATTTTACAAAAAGAAGGTAAAGAGAACTGGTATGACCGTTTCAGGAACCGCGTGATTTTTCCTATTTTTGATTGGAGGAATCGCATACTGGGTTTCGGCGCGCGCTCTCTCGATAACGCGTTACCTAAGTACATCAACTCGCCCGAAACATACATATACAGAAAAGGGCAGCATCTTTACGGGCTGAATTTTTCGAAAGAGCACATAAAGAAGCAGAATTACGTAATTATCGTGGAAGGTTATTTCGACCTTATACTACCTTTTCAACACGACATAAAAAATTTGGTAGCGACGCTTGGCACAGCTTTGACCGTTGAACAAATAAGGCTCATAAAGCGTTTCACAAAGAATGTGATAATGATTTATGACTCCGACAAGGCAGGCGAATCCGCGACGCTAAGAGGATTGGACCTTTTGTTGGCAGAGGATATGAACGTACGCATGGCCGTGCTGCCAAAAGGAAACGATCCCGACAGCTTTGTGAGAAAGGAAGGGAAACCCGGTTTTACCAAAGTTCTCAGGGAATCAAAGGACATTTTTGATTACAAGCTGGGCATACTCACGGCTAAATACAAAAAGGACCAACCCCGCGCCAAGGCCAGGATAGTGGAGGAGATGTTGCCCACTTTGGCAAAAATAGAAAACGCCGTTTTAAAGTCCGGCTATTTGAAAAAGATGTCGGAGGAGCTTTCGATCGACGAGGAATCTATAAGGATAGAATTGCGTAAACTGAAACCGGGACAGTCAAGAGTTACCCCGGTGTCCCAAGCGGCGCCGGAGAAAAAGTCAACGGCGAGCCTTGCGGAAATTACGATTCTCGCAATAGTGCTGGAAGATTCCAGATGTATCGCAAAAATAGAAAAGGAATTAGGATTTTCCAATATTTCCACCAAGCATGTGGTCGATATCTTTCAGAAAATCAGCGAACTTAGCAAAGAAGGCAGAAAAATAAATCCGTCTTACCTGATAAGCTGTTTCGAAAATAAGGAAATAGAGGAAATTATCTCACAGGCTATGAGTTTTGACCAGGATGGGTGGGAAAAAGACAAGGTGCTCGAGGACTGCTGCCGGCACATCAAGAAAAATAACCTTATATCGCTTCTGGGCAGTATGCAGTTTAAGATTAAGGAGGCCGAGAATGCTTCCGATACCCATAGGCTAAAGAGGCTCCTTTCGGAATATAACGATTTGATAAGGGAATACGGTAAATAACAAAGTGAACCCTTTTTTATGACAGCCAGGAAAAAAAGAAAAAAAACGTCAAAAACAAAATCCGTTAAGAGCCCATCAAACAGGCGCTCGAAAGACGTAAAAACAAAAGTAATAGAAAAGCTGATAGCCCTGGGCAGGGAAAAAGGGCACCTTACCTACGAGGAGCTCAATAACGTTCTGCCCGAGGATATGTTCTCCTCCGAAGACATCGATAAGGTCATGGATATCCTTGACAAGGCGGATATAGCCCTTGTGGACCAGGAAAAGGAAGAGTATGTCCTACCCCATGCGGAGCGCCTTAAAAAGGAGTCAATTAGAGAAGAGGAGATTGGCAAGCTTACCCAGGCGGATGACCCCGTAAAAATGTACCTTAGGCAAATGGGGCAGATACCGCTTCTTACCCGCGAACAGGAAATAGTAATAGCCGAAAAGATAAAAGCGGCAGAAGAAATATTCAAAAAACACATACTCGGAACCGCCATAGCCAAAAAAATCGTAATAGACATTCTTGAAGAAGCGGTAAACAAAAACGCAAATTTTGACGAGATAATAGACATAGACCCCAAGTTCAAGGAATATGTGGCGAAAAGAAAGGCCGTTAAATTATTAAAAAAACTTAAACGCATCAAGGCAAAAGGGCGGGCTGTTAAGGCGCTTTTGGAATTTAAACTGGCCACTTCATTGATAGAGCAGATATCACAGAACATGAGGGAACTCATTGATGAGGCGGAATCGGTCGAGAGGGAGATAAAGAAACTCAAAAACAGGAGAAGTAAAGAAAAAGCGAAGCTCTTAAGGAAACTGGCGGATTTCAAGCGGCAATTCGGAACGGAACTGGAAAACGTAAAGAAGCAGTACAGGCTCATCCGGATTAAAGAGGCCAATTTTAACAAAGCAAAAAGAAAGCTTGTGGCGGCAAATTTAAGACTCGTGGTGAGTATCGCGAAAAAATATACAAACAGGGGCCTCTCTTTCCTGGATTTAATACAGGAAGGAAATATAGGGCTTATGAAGGCGGTGGATAAGTTTGAATATAAGCGCGGATACAAATTTTCCACATACGCTACGTGGTGGATCAGGCAAGCTATCACACGCTCTATCGCAGACCAGTCCCGCACGATAAGGATACCCGTCCACATGACCGAGACCATCAATAAACTTATCCGTGTCTCCAGGGCCATGGTGCAGGAAACGGGAAGAGAGCCCATGCCCGAAGAGTTATCTCATGAAATGAAGATACCTCTTGAGAAAGTGAGGTCCATACTTAAGATAGCGCAGGAACCCATAAGCTTACAGACTCCCATAGGAGACGAAGGCGATACCCATTTCGGAGATTTTATAGAGGATAAGCGGGCTGTTTCACCCGCCAATGCCACCGCGTATACTATGCTGAGAGAACAAATGGGAGATGTGCTGGACACCCTTACGGAAAGGGAAAAGAAAGTGCTACGGCTTAGATTCGGCATAGGGGACGGATATCCTCGCACACTGGAAGAAGTCGGTTCTATATTTAATGTGACGCGGGAAAGGGTAAGGCAAATAGAGGCTAAGGCCTTAAAGAAGCTAAGGCATCCCACCAGGGCACGTAAGCTGAAAAATTTCCTTAGTATGGGACTAAGCTAAAAAAGTGAAAGCAACGCTTGACAGGAATTTTTTACTGCTGTTTATAGCTGTCTTTATAATTTTTTTCATCGCATCCCTCTATTATTATCACAAATCAGTACAACCCGATGACAGTATATCCTGGGTTGATTTCAGGGTATATTATTACGCAGGTCTAAGGTTAGGCATAAATGCGGACATATATGAAGATACCGATATATATTTCATCTACAAATATTCTCCGATTTTTGCACTTGCTATGAGCGTTATCCGGTTTTCGACAGTGACGCCAAAGGCTGCGCTCCGGGTGTGGTACGTTATACTATTCATCGCGTTTATACTTAGCCTTTATCTTGTGAAAAGAATACTGCTTTCCTCCGGCAAATACCCCTGTTTACCAGTGAAAAATTACAGGTTTCCGGGTTTGGATTTTTTTGACATAGTACCTGCGCTTTTCGCCATAAGGTATCTGGGGATAATAAACTTCATTCATTCCTATTCGCTTGACGGCTGGCCTGCGTTTCTAAAGATATACGACAAATTATTTTTCTACGTGTTGGGGCCTGCTTATCTTTTGAGCCTTTTTGTCACGCGGGAAGAGAACGTAAATTACAGCGCGCACGCAAACCTAAAAGACAGATTGAAATCGTTTTATCCCGCAGCAATCCTCGGTTTTACGGTTTTTTTTATTTTACGGTTTTTGATATTGAATA
>JAFGLX010000033.1 GCA_016927795.1 Candidatus Omnitrophota bacterium | reverse complement strand
TGGCGGCTATTACCGAAACAACACTCGCTCTTAGTTACGAAATTAATACCCCATTTTCCATAATATCCGGACTTCTGGAACTTCTCGAGAGCGATTTACAGAAGAACGCGGGCCTTGACAGCATAAAAGATAAATTCTACCGGATAAGAGAAAATTTCAACCGCGCCAACGCCATTACGAACAAGCTTTTGAATATAAAATCACCTTTCGTGGAAACCGTGCACGGCAACGTGAAAATGATAAACATAGATAAGTCAGAATATAAATAGACGTAAAGACGCGGTCAATACATAAAAGCAAGACGCGAAGGAGGCAGAACAAATGGATTGGGGCATGGAAAACAGACTAAGCCAGCTTATACAGTACGACGGGAGATGCTTCTTTTTACCGATAGACCACGGCTATTTTCAGGGGCCCACCCACTGCCTGGAGAAACCCGGCGAAACCATAAAACCGCTTCTCGCTTTTTGCGACGCGCTTTTTGTCACAAGGGGCGTGTTGCGCTCATGCGTGTCCGCCGTAGGCGCCAAACCCGTAATTCTTAGGGTGTCGGGTTGCACAAGTATGGCGGGTAAGGACCTCGCCAATGAGAGTGTTACCACATCCATAGAGGAGATAATACGGCTTAATGCGTCCGCGGTTGGAATGTCGGTATTCGTAGGCAGCGACTACGAACGTCAAACACTTGAAAATCTCGCTTCGCTCGTTAACATTTGCGAAAATTACGGCATTCCGGTCATGGCGGTTACGGCTGTGGGCAAAGAACTTGCCAAACGCGATGCCCGTTATCTGGCGCTTTCCTGCCGTATTGCCGCTGAACTCGGCGCCCGGGTGGTTAAAACCTACTGGTGTGAAAAAGATTTTGACAAGGTTGTAAGCGGATGCCCGGTCCCTGTCGTTATCGCGGGCGGGCCGAAATGCAAAACAGAACTGGAAGTACTGGAATTCGTATATGACGGCATGGAGAAAGGCGCTATCGGCATAAACCTGGGAAGAAACGTCTGGCAGAACGCGCATCCGGTAGCAATGGCTAAAGCCTTGCATGCCATAATACACGAAAAGGCCACAGTGCGCGAAGCTCATGGCATATTCGAAGAAACTTCAAAAAAAGCCGCCTAAAACGTTCAAATAAATTAACCATGCGTGTTGCCAAGTATTATAACAACCGTGACGTGCGGCTTGAGGAGATGCCGAAACCGGAAATCGGCGCCGGAGAAATCCTGGTAAAGGTACGCGCAAGCGGAATATGCGGCACCGATGTTCTTGAGTGGTATCGACTGAAGAAAGCGCCTCTTGTCCTCGGCCATGAAATAACGGGAGAAATTGCAAAAACAGGCGCCGGTATAAAACGGTATAAAATCGGCCAGAGAGTTTTTGTGTCCCATCACGTTCCGTGCTATTCCTGCCGTTACTGCCGTACGGGGCATCATACCGCGTGCGAAACTTTACACACAACGAATTATTTTCCGGGAGGTTTCGCCGAATATATCAGAGTGCCTAAGATTAACGTGAAAAGGGGCGTATTTGTCCTGCCGAAAGAAATTTCTTTCGAAGAAGGGACTTTTATTGAACCACTGGCATGCGTCATTCGCGGCCAGCGGCTCGCGGGCCTGAAAAGAGGACAAAATATTCTTATACTGGGGAGCGGCATTTCGGGTCTTTTGCACCTTTTGTTAGCGAGAGAAAAAGGCGCAGGGCATATAACCGTTACCGATATAAACAGCTATCGCCTTAATGCTGCCAGGAAATTGGGAGCCGACGTCGTTATAGATGCCCGTAAGGGCGTATCCTGCAAAGCCGACCTTGTTATTGTGTGCACGGGAGCGATGTCCGCTTTCAGACAGGCCATTCGCTCAGCGGACAGAGGAGGAACGGTTCTATTTTTCGCATGTACCGAACCCGGCATGGACATCGCTCTCCCTATAAACGAATTCTGGAGAAACGAAATGAAACTTCTTACTTCTTATGCCAATAGCCCGCAGGACGCGCGCGAGGCTATAGAGTTAATACGCAAAAAAAAGATACCCGTGAAAAAGCTTATTACGCACAGGTTGGGGCTTCGGGATGCCAAAAAGGGATTCCAGCTCGTGGTTACAGCTAAAGAATGCATTAAAGTAATAATCGAACCGCATAGGGTATAAAAGTTAACCTCTGTTAAACTCTAGTAACTGTTTCCACCAAGCTTTTACCGATTTGTAACGTTTTCAATATTATGCTACACTTTTTCTACTGTGATTACAGCGATTAAAGATAGATTACAGCGATTACCGCAATAATAATCGATGTAATCATCTCAAAATCACAGTAATCTATATAAAGAATATAAAGAACGATTCAAATAATATACCGGGTTTAACGATTTCGCTTGAGATCTGGAGTTTAATAATATATAATCAGCGATAATGAAATATAAACACGCCCTATTTTTGAACCCTTACGTGGAGAAAAGCGCTACAAGCTTCATGGGGCTTTTTCCTCCCACGGGCCTCGAATACGTCGCCACAAGCGCAAATGATTTTGTCGACAAAATTACCCTCCTGGACTTGCGATATAACAGGGAATTATCTAATCCCGAAAAATTGATGGACTTTATAAAAAAGGAGATAGACGTTATATGCGTCGGCATAATGTGGAACAGGCAATTTGAAGAGGTATGTCAACTTTTGAACATGATGCCGGATGGCATACCGCTTATAGTCGGGGGGTATAAGGCTACCGAACAGGTTGAGGAACTTTTCCAGACCTGCCCCAAAATAGACATTATCGTAAGAGGAGAGGGCGAGGAGACCATAATAAGCTTAATGAAGAAAGAGCCGCTGGAGAGTATCCTGGGTATCTCCTACAGAAAAGACGGCAAAGTAATCCATAACAAGAACCGGCCACTGCCGGACGTCAACCTTATAAACCCTCCCGACAGGTCCTTAAGGAGCAATAGCTATTATATGTCGCTTAATGGAACCAAGGTGACAAATTTAACCTTTGACACGGTGCTAAGCGCAAGGGGCTGCCCCTTTAGTTGTAAATTCTGCACTTTCAGCCTAAACCCACTCGGCCAGAAAAGAACCTTTTCCGCGCGGAATGCCGAGTCTGTCGTGGATGAAATAGAGGAAATATCCGCAAACATGGTTCTTTTCAGCGACGATAATTTTTTTACTGACGTGAAAAGGTCCGAGAGGATTTGCGATTTGATATTAGAACGCAAGATAAAGAAACGTTTTATCGCGCAGGCGCGCATAGACATAGCGAAATACCCGAAATTGCTTGAGAAATCAGTGAAAGCCGGTTTTAAAATGCTACTACTTGGCATAGAGTCCCCCCACGACTGGATACTGGAACAGTTCAACAAGGGGTTTGACCAGAAAACCATAAGAAAGCGGTGCAAGGTGCTACGTAGATACCCTATTTATTATCACGGTTATTTTATTTACGGCAACATAGGTGAGACAGAAAAGGAAATGCTTTATATCCCGACATTCGCCAATGAGATAGGGATAGATTCCATTACTTTTCATAAGCTTAGGATAGAAAAATTCTCACCGCTTAAGGAAATAGCTGAACAGACTCCCGGATATCACGTTACAACAAGAGGGGAGATTTATTCCGACAGATACAGCCACGCTACCCTTAAAAAGATAGGAAGGAAGATAAAATTCACGTTCTATACGCCTGTAAGGCTTCTCAAGATAGCGTATAAATTTGTCAGGATAAAAATTTTCACCTTTAGCGAGATTTCCGCTTTTATCCTTGCATCGCCATTTTTACTTAGAAACATACTGGCGCGCGAGATAGAAAAGGGCCGCCTGAAAGATTCCCTCAAACGACTGTTTGTTAGGAATAGCTAAAATACCCGCATTTTTATGTAACTGCTTGACATATAAAGCGTTATAACAAAATCATCTTTTTTGTAAAAATGTGCTGAAATAGTTTATGTTAGGTCATAAAAAAGCTTGTTACATTACTTTGACAATCGCTTATATATAATGTAAACTTATAATATACGCTCAAAACTATGTTATCTGAATATACGCATATTCAGAGGGCGTAGTTTATTTTTTTGGTACTTTTTTTAAAGGTTTAAAAAGTATCGCTAAAATGCAAGTTTAAACTTGCATTATCGAATTTTGGAGGCTATTAGATAATGTTAGACGCTCGATCTAAAAGCCACAGCTTACTATTTCGTTCAATAGCGCTTGCTACGGCTGTCACTTTCTTTGTTACTTCACTGCCCATAGAGAAATCCTGGGCCGTGCCGGCCGCTATTCCGGGACAGGCTTTGCTTGGCAGCCAATCCCGGACAAAGACACTAAACCCCCGCGCATTTAATCTGCCTTCATATTTCGGCCACATTAATTACGCATGGACCTCGTCCGACCCGGGGTTGGAGGAGGTTGTCGTGCACATACAGGACGCGCATTGTAATTATTACGCGCAACATAAAATAAGCGAAATAATAGAATATCTGAATAAAGAATACGGCGCACGGATAGTAAACCTTGAAGGCGGGAAAGGCAATTATAACCTTTCCATATTTACGGACATAGAAGACAGTACGATACGAAATAAGGTCGCGGATTACTTCGTAAAAGAAGGGATAGTAAACGGCGCCGAGTACTTTGCCATAAATAACCCGAAAGACATACGGCTATGGGGGGTCGAGGAAACGGACCTTTATCTTGAGAACTTCAAGATATACAGGGATACCCTTGGGCACATGGGTATTATCGAAAAGCATCTCGACTCTTTAAGCTACATGTTAAGCAATTTAAAGCTGCACATATTTTCGCAGGAGCTTCTGGAGTTTGACAAAAAATACGGACAGTACAAAGCGGATAACCTCAAATTGAAAGAGTATATTTCGTATCTTGCGAAAAAATCCTACGAAAAAGCGGTTAACCTCAAATCTTTCCCGAACATCTATCTTTTATATCAGGCGCTTAAGGAAGAGGATGCGATAGACTTCAAGGCGGCAAATGCCGAAAGGGGCGCGCTTATAGATGAACTGCAAAGGGTGCTATCGGTAGAGGAACTCGAGGAGCTTGTAGGCAATACGGTTTATTTTAAAAAAGGCCAGCTGTCCCAGAATGATTTTTACGCGTATCTTTTCAAAAAGGCGAAATCCCTGAAAATAAACATCGACAAATTCCCGGAACTCAAAAAATACATAGTTTATATCTCACTATATGAAGCTATGGATAAATTGAAAATAGCCGAAGAGATGGAACTGGCCGAGAAGGAGATAAAAGAGGCCATTTACGCTAACGATAAAGAGAGAGAGCTCGACCGCCTCTCCAAAAACCTCTACGTTATGCGGAACATATTCAATGTCTCGTTGACAAAACAGGATTACAATTATTATCAGAAAAACAAAAGTTACTTCGAGACCGGGCGTTACCTGTCTTTCATAAACAGAGAAAAATACATCTACAAAATACAGGCCGAACTTAGCGAGGACATAAAAGAGCTGGATTACTACCGCGAGGAAATGGCCCGCTTTTACGAGTGTTCCTTGAAGCGCGATAAAGCGTTTCTCGGTAATATCAGGTTTACCGATGCCGCGGTAGGAAAAACGGGTCACGGGTCACGGCTCGCCGTCCTCGTGACAGGCGGTTTTCACACCGAAAACTTATGCGAACTTTTCAGAAAGAATAACATATCATACGTTTCCATCATTCCAAATTTCAAAAACGAAAACGGTTACGAGTGCCCGTATTTTGACCTGCTCGCGGGGAAAAGCAACAAGATATTATATACGCTGGTTGAAAACGCCTCGGCGCTCGCCCTGTACGGCCATTTCTGTGAGAATTCAGGGCTTATTTACGGTGAGTTGGACAAAATGGAGCCCGAGGCCTGCGAAAAAGCGTTAAGAACGTGGACGAGGCTTGTTGAGGCCTTTTTAAGAAAAGGCGGGGAAGAAAGCCTTGTGCGTACGGATAACGGATTTTATATAGTGCTTGCGCCGGACCAGAGCCCCGAAGACCTTAACATAAAGGACGCGGAAATTATAGAAGGCGCGGAATACGAGGGAAGAAAGGTGGCGTTTGTTAAAAGGGCCGCGACACCTTCCGGCATTGAAAAGAAAAAAGAAACCGTTGCCAAGAAGGAAAGACCGCGAAGAAGAGGCTGGAGGCGCTTTGCGCCGCGCTATAGCTTAAGGTCACTTTTTATTTTGATGACGGTTACGGCCTTACTTTTCTCGAACACTAATATAAAAATGTGGGTTATGTCCAGATTGTATGAAGCTATGCCCGAGACCGGATTTTTCCTGGACATGAAGCGCAGTTTAGGCGATACCATTTTTGAAACGTGGAAATCAAACTGGAAAGACGACAGGGAATTCACCGTTATAGACATAAAAAAACCGGGGGAGGACCAGAATACTATCGAGAAAATATGGTTGGACAGGCTTGAGCGCGGAGAAGGATGGCAGGGGGAAGACAGGGATATTTTTGAGGCTCAAAGGGCATTTACAGGACGCGTGCCTGTTTTTATAAGCGGGAAAGAAGTTCCTTCCGAAAAACAAAAAAAGGAGGAAGCCGAAAAGAAGGAAAAGGAAGGCGCGGGCTCATGGTTTAACACCCCCGGCTGGATACGTAATGCGTGGTGGGTAGAAACAGGGATATCGTTTGCGGCGGGCGCAGTTGTATGGGGAATATTG
>JAFGLX010000032.1 GCA_016927795.1 Candidatus Omnitrophota bacterium | reverse complement strand
AACCCGAAAGAAATAGACTTAGGCGCGCGGTTTGTTGTCCCCGGGGGCAAAATCGAATATATGCCCGCTTTTTTCACGGGGGCAGGAAATCTCTGGAAAATCCGGTATACACCAAGGACCAAGGGCGATTATTCTTACCATGTAATATTGAAAACACCTGCCGGGGAGAAGTCCTCTCCCCTCTACGCAATGAAGGTAGCAGCCCCGGGTGACAGCAACGGTTTTTTGCGCAAAAGCCGCAACAACCTTTCCTATCTCGCATTCGATTCGGGCAAGCCGTTCTTCGGGCTCGGGCATAATATAGCGTGGGTTTCGCAGAATGACACCGCGGTTTATGAAAGCTATTTTGCCGCTATGGCGGCGAACGGCTGCAACATGGCCAGAATATGGATAAATTCGCCGTGGACTTTCTGCGTGGAATATAAAAAAATCGGTGTTTATAATTGCGACGACTGCGCGAAAATAGATTCCCTCATAAAGCTCGCGGAAAAATACGGCATATACATAGTTCTTGTCCTCGACTCCTACGGGTCCCTTATGGGGGAAAATGGAGACTGGGAAGAGAATAAATGGAATTCCAACCCTTACAATAAACTGAAAGGCGGGTTTTGCCAAAAGCCATGGGATTTTTTTACGGATAAAAACGCGATAGAAAATTATAAAAACAGGCTGCGTTACATAATCGCCCGCTGGAGCTACTCAACCAATGTACTTGCCTTTGAGCTATGGAACGAGGTAGACCTCCCCAAAGACTGGGCCGCGGAAATAGCCTCCTATATGAAGTCCGTAAATCCGCACGGACAGTTGATAACCACGAGCCTGAAATACCCCTGGGATAACGTATTTGACGAATCATCTATATGGACCCTTAAAGACATAGACATAATAGAAAGGCACCTATACGGAAATGATGCTCAGGATATAATAGGATATCTTATATCTTCCAATAAGGTTTTCGCCGAAAAATACGGAAAACCTATACTTATAGGCGAATTTGGTATGGATTCCGGAAAAGACGACAAGCGCATAGATCCGGATGGCATTGGAGTGGCACTACACAACAGCATATGGGCTTCCGCCATGACAAAATCATTAGGCGGCGCTTTAAACTGGTGGTGGGCCGGCTACGTGAGGGCAAATGATCTATATTTTCACTACAAGGCGTTGAGGGATTTTGTTGACGGTGTAGACTGGAATTCGGCACGCGTAGAATTAGCGGATGTTACGCCCCTGGTAACTAAACCCGCCGTTGTAACATTTTCCGATATTTCCGTAATACCGGCTGAAAAATGGGGCGACACTTCTTACGGGAAATTTACCGTGCACAATAACGGCGACCTGTCCGGAGGCATGGTAAATTATTACCTGCATGGTATGCTGAAAAAAGAGTTCAGGATTGAGCCTGTTTTTCATGTTAATTATCCCAAAGCCGGCAAATTTACCGTTAAAGTGGGGACCGTCTCTCAGGGAGGAAAACTTGTTATATATCTTGATGGTAAGGCGGCTCTCGAGAAAGAATTCCCGGCAGGGCCGGGAGAGGGGCCGTGGGTAAAAAGCTTATACAGAAAAGACTACAACATATATCAGTGCGTTTACAATTCCTACGTCGCGATAGACGTCCCGGAAGGGCCCCACACTATTAAGCTGGCCAATTACGGAAAAGACTGGATAGGTATTAAAAGGATAACGTTGGGCGATTACAACTCCAACGCCATGGTTAATGCCCGCCTGGCAGGGCTTATTGTCGGGGATAAAATACTGCTCTGGATTCAGAATAAAGACTACAATTACAAAAAAATAAGAAAAGGCACAACGTTTCCTTCCATCGAAAATGCCTCATTCTCTATACATGATATAGAAAACGGTGATTACAGAATCGAATGGTGGGATACTGTTAAAGGCGGGATGTTTTCCGTAAAAAAAATAAAGGCGGAAAAAGAGAAGCTTTATATAGCCGTTCCGCCATTCTCAAAAGACCTTGCCTGTAAAATTATAAAATAACGCTTACATAGCGGTTTCCGCCTTTTGATTTCGCTTCGTAAAGCGCTTTATCGGCGACTTTCAAAAGTCCGGTCATGTCCACACCCTTGGCGCCTTTCACTTCCACTATGCCCATGCTGATCGTAATGCTAATTTCACTCGTTTCAAAGACAACTGGCCTTTTCATGGATTTTTTCAGCCTCTCGGCCACGATGTGGGCCTGCTTCTCTGCTTTGTGAGAGAGCATGACTATAAATTCGTCCCCGCCAAACCGCCCCATAAGGTCCACTCTGCGTATAAAACGTTTGAGCCTGGCGGCAAACTCCCTTATAACTTTGTCGCCGGCAAGGTGTCCCAACGTATCGTTAATTCTCTTAAAACTGTCTATGTCTATCAGTATGAACGTAAGAGGCACCTTGTTACGAAGTGATTTTTCAAGCTCTTCCTCGGCCTTCCGCAGAAAATGGCCTTTGTTCAAAGCCCCTGTCATCCAATCATAGGTCGCCTCAGCTTTAAGGGTATCGTGCTTTTCTTTTATTTCCAGGAAATTCTGTATGCGCGCTATAAGCTCTTCAGGCGATACCGGCTTTATGAGATAATCCACTGCCCCTCCGTGAAACGCCTTCAGCTTATGGTCTATTCTTATGCTGGCGGTCAGAAATATAACCGGGACATATTTCTCCCCCAGATAAATTTTTATATTATCCAGAACTTCGATGCCGGTCATTCCGGGCATAGAGACATCAAGAATAATAAGATCGGGGGATTCTTTTTTGAAAAGTTCTATGGCCACCTTTCCGTCCGAGGCTACTATTACCTCAAACCCTTCGGAAACAAGAATGGTATTTAGCGCCTCGCGTATCGCAGGCTCGTCGTCACATATAAGAATTTTAGCTTTTCGTTTATCCATATATTATTATGCAATTACTTGTTGTGTATATTATTTTTTAACTTTCTATCCCTCGTGGGTTATCAGTATATTATAACTATCAAGCCCCATGGTGTAAACTCTAAAATATCGGCATTTGAGTACATTTTATACGCTACATAAGTTTTACAATCTATTTATATTCATGTTACCAATATTTAATCGAATTATGCTATATTTATAAAATACGGAGATAAAATCATGAAAATACCTGTACACGAAAGCCATTTTAAAGACAGAATGCTCGCGCGTTGCGTAAGGAAACTCGAGCGCCTATTGTCCGAAGGGCAAAAATCCGAAGCGTCTCTTCCGGGGTTTTCTGACGCCATAAAAGAGGCCGAAGAGGATTAAGCATATTAGCGGATAAAAAAGGCGGCTATTCGATAGTGCGAATTGCCGCCTTTTTTTAGTATTTGGGTTTATAGCCACACTGCATAAGAGAAACTGTACCGGATGTGAAATATATTATTCCGCCGCTTCCTGCAATACGGAAAAATCGCCTGTTTTATCAAAATTCAGCGTGTTAAGAGACTTGTCAATCTTACGCAGGAGCCCTTTCAAAACGGTTCCGGGACCTATCTCAAGATATGTCTTCACGCCCTGTGAAGCCACGTAATTAACCGAGGCCTCAAAAAGGGTCCTTGTGTTCATCTGAACGATAAGATTTCTTTTAATCTCTTCCGGGTCGGTAGCAGGAGAGGCTGTGACATTGCTTATTATCGGGTATTTCGGCACGCCAAAGGTAACCGTATTTATTTCTTTTTCCAGTTTATCCTTGGCCGGCGTCATAAGCGAGGAGTGAAATGCACCGCTTACATCAAGCATTATAGCTCGTTTGGCGCCTTTCTCCTTAGCCGTACTTGCGGTAAGTTCAACACTGGCCGCACTTCCGGAAATCACTACCTGGCCCGGGCAGTTAAGATTTGCTATTTCACACCCGAATCCCTTGCACAGTTTTTCAATCTCCCCGAGTTCCATTCCTATAATAGAAGCCATCTTGCCGGCTGTCTTGTCACAGGCCTGTTGCATAAACTGGCCGCGTTTTCTCACAAGTTTTAAGCCATCCTCAAAGGTAAGACAGCCTGAAGCGATTAATGATGTGTATTCCCCCAGACTGAGGCCGAAGGCGAAGAGGGGCGTAAATTTTTCGGAAGCGTTTTTCTCGAGAACAGCAAGCGAGGCAATGCTGTGAACCAGAATAGCGGGTTGCGAATTCTCCGTGGCGGTAAGTTCGTCCCCCGGGCCTTCGAAACAGAGTTTAACCAGGTCAAATTTCAGGATTTCGTTTGCCCTGTCAAAAATATCTTTAGCTTCGGGATGGCTCTCGTAAAGTTCTTTCCCCATCCCAACGTATTGCGAGCCCTGCCCCGGAAATATATAAGCAACCTGTTCCATCATGCTATTACCAACATATGTTACACGCGAATAGTTTGAAAATTTCAATAATTAAGATACAAGATACAAACAAATTTCAATTACCAATATTCAATAACCAAACAATTTGTTCAGCCTTTGTTTGGTTATTGTGATTTGGTTATTGGTCATTGTTTGGTTATTGTATCTTGTGTCTTGGTTATTACGTTAATAATCCGTGTTTTAAAATTCGTTAAATCCGTGTCTTGAATCCGTTAAATCCGTGTCTACCATTTAATAACGACCGCGCCCCACGTAAGGCCTGCCCCGAAGGCATCAAGCAGAATTGTGTCACCCTTTTTTACGCGGCCTTCCTCAACGGCTTCTGTAAGAGCTACGGCGCTTGAGGCCGCGGACATGTTGCCGTATTTCTCTATATTTAGGTATAATTTCTTGGCGGGATCTATGCCCATGCGTTTTGCCACGGCATTTAAAATTCTTATGTTAGCCTGATGTGGAATAACAAGGCTTATGTCATCGCCCTTCAGCCCCAGAGGTTCGGTGGCTTTCATGGCGGCCTCGGCCATAATCTTTACGGCGTGCCTGAATAATTCATTTCCCTGCATCTTTAAAAAATGAAGCCTGCCCTCTACCGTGGATACGGTAGCGGGTATTCTCGAGCCGCCAGCCGGCATATTTAGGAGGTCTCCTTTCGAGCCGTCCGCGCCGAGATAAACGGAAAGGATTCCGCCGTCTTTGACTTCGCCGAGAATCGCGGCTCCGGCACCGTCTCCCATAAGGACGCATGTGGACCTGTCAGTCCAGTCAGTAACGCTCGACATTTTCTCCGCCGCTATGACAAGTACGTGTTTATAAACGCCTGTCTTTATAAATTGATTGGCGATGGCAATGCCGTACATAAAACCCGAGCAAGCCACGCTGATATCAAAAGCGGGAACGCTGTTTATTCCCAGCTTATTCTGAACGATACAGGCCGTGGCAGGGAAAAACATGTCCGGCGTAATCGTGGCGACTATAACGAGGTCTATATCGCCGGGGTTAAGTTTGGCGTTCTCAAGCGCGTTTTTGGCGGCCTTTACCGCCATATCGCTTGTGGCTTCGTTATCCGCGGCTATTCTTCTCTCTTTTATGCCGGTCCTGGCGGTTATCCATTCGTCGGTCGTATCTACGATCTTTTCCAGATCCTTATTCGATAGACGATGCTCCGGCAGATACTTCCCTAAACCTATAATTCCTACTTTTTTCTCATTCATTTTTGTCATATGGTTATTTTGCCCAAATCCTCCATGATATGTTTATTTAACTTGTGCGTTACGTACTCGGTACCCGCCTTTATGGCGTTTTTAATGGCCTTGGCGCTTGAGGCACCGTGAGCTATTATAATCCTGCCGTCAACACCGAGAAGAGGCGCTCCGCCATATTCCGAATAATCTATTTTTTTCCTTATGGCCCTGTAAGCGGGCAGGCTTAAAATGGCTCCTATCTTCGGTAGAAGCCGTCTTGTAAGCTCTCTTTTCAGAAATTCGCTTGACGCTTCCGCGAAACTCTCCGTTACTTTCAAAAGTATATTTCCGACAAATCCCTCGCAGACCACTACGTTAGCCTTGCCGACGTACACGTCCCTGGCTTCGACATTGCCCACGAAATTCATCCCGCTTCTTTCAAAAAGGTGATGAGCTTCCTTGATAAGCCCCGTGCCCTTTGATTCTTCGTGGCCTATGTTTAAAAGGCCTACGCTCGGGTTTTCGTTGCCAAGTACGTATTTAAAATAGGCCAAGCCCATGACGCCGTAATGCAGAAGATGAAGCGGCGTAGCGTCTATATTGGCTCCGACATCTATAACCATGGAGGGTTTTGTCAATGTCGGGAAAACCACCCCTATGCCGGGCCTTTCTATGCCGGCAAGCGTCCTTAATTTGAGCGCTGCCGCGCAAACAACCGCGCCCGTATTGCCTGCGCTTATAAAGAGATCTGCCTCTTTCTTTTTAAGCATCTCTACCCCGACTGCTATTGAGGAGTTTTTTTTGCGCCTTACGCTTATCGCGGCAGGGTCATCCATCTTTATAGTCTCTATAGCATTTTTTATCGCGATCCTGTCCTTATTATAGTCGGTTTTATCCAGGAATTTCTTTATGTTTCTCTCTTTGCCGACAAGGATAATCTGGCAGTCCAGTTCATCGGAGGCCCACGCCGCGCCTTCAACCACGACTCTCGGCGCTCTGTCACCGCCCATCGCGTCTACCGCTATTTTAATCATTTCTGCCTTTTTTGTAATGTTTCATGTTACGCTACACTTCTTCTTTTGGTAATTACAGTGATTAAAGAAAGATTACAGCGATTACCAGTGCGATAATCTCCTTAATCCTGTTCAAATCTCTGTAATATAGGTTGCGCATTTATGAGCAAAAAATCCACTCCGGGGAGGGAGCCTTAACCTTTAGATTTAGAGGGCTCCTCTCACAGTAATCCCATATATAAACAGTGAGTGAAGGAACAACTTAAATAGCGCATCATTTCTGCCTTTTCTGTTGCGCTTTTTCGCGTTCTTTTTTCTTTTCTTTTACGCTTAATATCCTAACGCGGGATTCGCCTTTATAATACCCGCAAAAAGCGCATATGCGGTGCGGCAGTTTCGGCTTGCCGCACTGACTGCACTTAGACAAACTTTTCTTTTTTACCTTATAAAATGTCCTTCTTAGTCTTCCTCTTTGTTTTGAATGTCTCCTTTTCGGATTCGGCATTTTTACCTCCACTGCACGCCAGGCCTGCTTCCGGGCCCGACAGCCTCTCGTAATTATTTTATCAACCCGTAAGTATCCCTAGCTATCAGGAGCTCTTCGTTTGTAGGCACTATCATGAATTTTGTTTTTGCCCCCAGGGCGGAACGGAGTTCGTTTGAAAGCCTATTTTTTAAAACCGGCACGTTTTCGCCGATACCGCCTGTAAGGACAACGGCGTCTGCGCCGCCCATCACCGCCTGATACGCCCCTATGTACTTTTTTATCTTATATACAAAAATATCAAACGCGAGTTTCGCGCGCTTATTGCCTTTTTTCATGCCGCATATTATATCGCGCATATCATTACTTAGACCGGATATGCCCAAAAGACCGCTTTTTTTGTTTAAAATTTCCGCTACTTTTTCCGCGCTCAGTTTGTTTTTCTCCATCAAAAACGTAACTATGGCAGGGTCTATATCGCCGCTCCGTGTCCCCATAATAAGGCCTTCGAGAGGCGTAAACCCCATACTGGTATCAACCGATTTTCCCTTTAAAACCGCTGTCATGCTGCAGCCGTTTCCGAGGTGGACGGTTATTATTTTTAATTTCCGAAGAGGTTTCTTAAGTATTCTGGCGGCCTCGCCCGCGACAAACCAGTGACTTGTGCCGTGGAAACCGTACCGCCTTATTTTGTATTTTTTATAAAAATCGAACGGTATGCCGTAAATATAAGAATGGGCGGGCATGGTCTGATGAAAAGCTGTGTCAAAAACGGCAACTTGCGGGATGCCGGAAAAATATCTTTTGCAGGCTTTTATACCCGCTAACGAAGGCGGATTATGCAACGGGGCCAGTTCGCTTGCGCTTTCGATGGACCTTAGCACTTTTTTATCTATAAAAACCGCTTTATTGAACTCCTCGCCGCCATGAACAACGCGATGACCTATACCTTTTAGTTCATTTATGTCTTTCAGGATTTTTTTTCTGTCCCTTAAAAGCCTATCCCTTATGATACCTATGGCCTGATAATGGTCTTTGCAAACGGCGCCTTTTTCGCCTATTTTTTCCACTATGCCCTTTGCCACGGATTTATTTTTTTTTATGTCAAAGAGCTGGTATTTGGCAGAGGAGCTGCCGCAATTTATGACTAATATCAACATTATAAATGCCCGGATGTTACGCCGAACACCTTACTCTTCGCTGCGCCGGCAGTGAAGCAGGCGGATAATATTTTATGATCGACTCTGAAAATAAGTTCCATAATTTGGCTATTATTGCGCCCTTACCGCGGTAACTACCACCGCGTCTATGATTTCCTGTATACAGCAGCCGCGCGAAAGATCGCTGCACGGCTTTCTTACGCCCTGCATTAAAGGCCCCACAACTCTCGCCTTGCTAAGGCGCTGGGTCAGTTTATAGGCGATGTTTCCGGCGTCAAGGTTCGGGAATATGAGAACGTTGGCCCTGCCGGCTACGGGGCTCTTGGGCGCTTTTATTTTAGCGACTTCCGGAACGACGGCAGCGTCAAGCTGCAGTTCGCCGTCAACGTCCAGATCCGGCGCTTTTTTCTTTATTATAACGAGCGCTTTTACAACCTTATCTATAGAATCGCCCCTGGAACTCCCTTTGGTCGAGTAGCTTAATAAGGCTACATAAGGTTTGCGGCCGGGGTCGGACGAGGAAAAAAACTTCTTATACAGACGGCTGCACGAAATAGCTATATCTGCAAGTTTTTCGGCGTCCGGATCCGGCACAATTCCGCAATCGCCGAAAATAAAAAGCCCCTTATCGCCGAAATGGGAATCGGCAAGCTCTATCAGAAAAGAGCTCGACATTACGTTTACACCGTCTTCCAACCCGAGGCAATAGAGAGCGGCTTTCGCCACGCTAGAGGTGGTGTGGCTGGCGCCGGCCACAAAACCGTCCGCCACACCGGTCCTTACAAGGAGTGCGCCGAAAAATATGCTGTCTGCCAGAACGGCATTTTTCGCCTCATCGGGCGTTATGCCCTTATGCTTTCTCGCGTTGTAAAATATATCTATTAATTCTTTGAGCTTAGGGTACTTCGCCGGCTCTATGACCTGTATACCGGCTGCTTTTTTTATTTTACTCTCGTCCCCTATTAAAATTATTTCCGCTATGCCTTTTGACGCTATAACACCCGCCGCTTCTATAATCCGCGGTTCATTACCTTCGGGAAGTACGATTCTTTTAGGCCTTTTTTTAGCTATAGCTTTCAGGGATTCTATCTGGCTTGTCATTTTTGAAGTTTCGACAGTTTTTTGTTCAACCTCTTCGCGACAATGTCAGGAACAAAACCTGTAACGTCCGCCCCGAGAACTGCCGCTTCTTTAATAAGCTTGCTGGAAAGATAGGCATAGTTTTCCCGTGTCATCATGAAAATAGTCTCGATGTCATCGGCCAGTTTTCTGTTGGTCAGGGCCATCTGGAATTCATATTCAAAATCGGAAATCATCCTTAGCCCCCTTATGATAACGCGCGTCTTTTTCTTTCTTGCGTAATCTATGACAAGGCCTTCAAAATCCTCCACCTCCACATTTTTTAAATGCGAGGTCGCTTCTCTTATCATTAAGACACGTTCTTTTACGCTAAAAAGAGGGGTTTTCTCCGCGCTGTGGGCAACCGAAACAAAGACCCTGTCATAAATCTTTGCGGCCCTTTCTATTATGTCAAGATGACCGCATGTAACAGGATCAAACGTGCCCGGATAAACGGCTTTTCTGTTCATTTTCTTTTATTACACGGATTTTCTTACACGGATTTTCACAAATTTTAGAACGGATTCACACGGATATACGCAATCCGTGTGAATCCATGTATCAAATCCGTGTCAATCCGTTCCTAAACCAGTGTTAATCTGTGTGTTAAATCTGTGTAAATCAGTGTTTACGATAGAACGATATCACCGTATCGCCGTATTTTCTCGCGTCATACATATGTAATATGCCGAGTTCATCGGGGATATCATCCTTTCTGAAATGCTCGGCAATTACAAAACCATGTTT
>JAFGLX010000031.1 GCA_016927795.1 Candidatus Omnitrophota bacterium | reverse complement strand
GTTTACCGCTTATACATCCGGGCCTAAAGGAGCAAGGGGAGCCCAACATAGAGAAGCCATGTCTACAACGCTCAATAAAATGATACATAGCGAGAGTGAGAAAGTCAATATATTTGGCCTTGCCATTAAAGTAGAGGGGCCCGGTTCAGGCCTTATTGCAAGTTCTCTCGAAGGCATAAAAGCATTTACTTTCGTAAGCCCGATGTTTTACATCTTTAATACCTTAGCTTGGGGGCCTTTGCAGAGCAAAGTAGACGGAAAAGAACGACCGTCATTCAGCTGGAGGGCGTTATTTGCGAGCATACCGCAAGGCTGGGTAACAGGGTTATATCTACAGCCAATCATAAAAGTATGCTCGTTGGAACTTGCCAGGGATAATATCGGGGCCGGGCAGATACTGAGCGGTACTGGCGCAGCCGGCAAAGTATTCGCCTCAGCCGAACTTATAGTACGCGGGCTTGCGCGCGGAGTCCGCAATGCCTGGAGGTCACTAAGGGGCAAGAGTACGTTGCCCGCCGAAGAGATAGCCGTGGGACAGATAGTATGGATGAGGTATATAGTAGCTCCGTTTAGACGGCTTGGCTTTACAATTAAGATAGGAAAATTGAATCTAAATATGAACGCCGGAGACGTTATTTTAAGGTTAGACCAATATGCATGGATATCAGGATTTGTATCAGGCGTAGATACACTTTTAGAGTTTGTGTCAAGCGAGACAATGGACCCGTTCACGGGAAAAATAGTTAAAACGGGTCACCCGGGATTCTCTCAGAAAGCGCGTGAAATACTCGGGTGGATAGCTCTATTTATTGTACCGATGGTTAAATACACCGAGAAGGCACAGGCCAGAATCAGCATAAGGCACCTCGAGCGTCAGGTAAAGGTATCTAAATACCGCAGGAATAGTTTCCTGAGTTTTGTCGAAGGCATAAAACGTCTTCCTCTCGATAAACAGGTGCGCATATTGAACGACCTTAGAGAAAAAGGATACACTACGTTCGAAAACGAAAACAAAGCGCTTGTCTCCTACAGACTAAGGGAAAACGAAATGCCTTTGGCAACGCTTGAACTTGTAAAATTAGGATGCACGGAAAAAGGCAAGAATTTATTAGACTTCGTGAAAGATATAAGCGGAAAGGATAAATCGCACCTCGAGAGTGAAAGTGTGAATATATACGGCGTAGATGTAAAAATCGATTCATATCTTGCCAGCGTAGGCGAAAATCTCTTCATAAGTGTATTGACAGGTTCGGGAATAGATATGGTTGAACTGGCGAGAAATATAAAACCGGGCGATATTCAACGGTTAGGCGAAGTATTTGACAGAATGGGTCACGATGCAGTTCCTGATTCCCTCAAGCCCTTAAGGGACGTTTCACTTACAATGGAATTGCAGTATGCGATTGGTAAGGCCGCGGGTGAACCGGTTAAATTTGCGGTTAATGCCCAGCGGAGGACAAATTTCACGAGGGATGCCAACAAACTGCTTACATCTTACGGAGAAAACGATAGGGTCTACACGCCCGAAGAGTGCGAACAAAAAGCGGTAGAAGGTCGCCTTGCCGAGCAAGTGAAACGCCTAGAGGCGACGGCAGGTCAGCGAAAGCTTACCAAAAAAGAACTGACAGACCTGCAGAACAAAAAAGATTTAATACACAGATTGGATGATTTAAGGAAAGGATATGAATCCTCAACCTTTGTGGTTATAGGTAAAGATAAAATAGAGGCGCATAATAAAGAAATAGTAGATGAATCCGCCATAAGAAGCGGCGACATGGATTATGAAATCTTGGAAGGCGTAATAGCGAACATAATCCTATATAATGAGAGAGGAGAGCTGTTGCCAGCGCAAGACGAGAGCAGAACGAGGCCGTCTTTAAGAAAGAGAACAGAGTATATTCGTTCCTTATTGAGGCATCCCATAAGAAGCGTTAGAAGCGGAATGCAGATTGTTTTTAAAGCGATAGGGCGTGGGGATAAGGCGGGAAGGAATACACTGGAAGCATTCGGCGTGAAATTGTCCGATTCTGCCGCTATCAATGATATAGCGCGCAAGTTAAGCGGCATGACAGACCGCGAAGCGTTGAAACGCGCCAAAATTAAGGGTGAGGCTGCGCGTGACGTTTTGCGCGGCAGAATACAAGCTCTTACTCATGAAAGAAGCACGGCAGAAGCGGCAGGTGACAAAAATGAAACAAAGAGATTGGATTGCATGATTGCGACTTTGGAACACTGGTTAAAATTGAGTGAAGAATTCGGAGATAAATTCAGCATACAACCCGGCCAGCTAACCTTTACTTACATATTAGCGCTTGCCAAGCTGACGCAACTCGAAGGAAAGAAAATCAACTCTCCTACGCTGGTCGCCAGGGTAGGTGCCGGCAAAGAGGCGGGTAACGTCATAGGTTGCCTTGTCGCGCTTGCGCTATACAAAATCTACCACAAAAAAGACGCGAAATTGCTTATCATAGTTGATGCGTCAAGGTCAGATCTTAAAGACCAGGCCCTTAAGTCGGATAGTATAAGATATGCCTTAGAATGTTCAAAAGGTACAAAAGGGTTGGAAAAGCTGAAGGTTTATAGCATTGTGAGCAAAGAAGGTGACAGTAGCGTCCTTGCCCGCGAAGCCATACTTTCATCCGAAAAACTCCCCGAGGGAGGTACTAAACTAAAGGTTGAAATTTCGGAAGAAGGTATAAAAAATAAAAAGC
>JAFGLX010000030.1 GCA_016927795.1 Candidatus Omnitrophota bacterium | reverse complement strand
TGCCGCTGGCAACGATATAATCCGCTTTCGGCTTAATGCGGGAAATTTCATCAAGACATCCGCGCCATTCTTTTTCATGAATTTCCGGGCCCGGCATTCCAAAGCGAAATTGATAACCAGTGGATGTTTCCAGAATAATAAGGTTTTCGCGAATGACCCCATTGATTGGAAATGACTGGTGGTTTATGCCTTCTTCTTTAAGTAAGTTATCGAGCAATTGCCCTGATAATCCTCCTTGAGGATAAAAAAGGGTTGATGTGCCGCCCAACTTCTGGATGGCTCTTGAAACATTGACGCCGCCCCCGCCCGGCTCAAACTGCGGCCTTTGGCAGTATAATTTTCGTTCGGCGGTGACGTATTCAACACTTGAGCTTTTATCAATAGCCGGGTTTAATGTTATACAAATAATGGTTTTCATTGCATCCCCTAAGTTAAGCTCCTGCTGCTGTTCAATTTCTTAAGCTCTTCAATAACTTCATTAAGTTTTGAAATAATAATCCAAGGTAAAAACAACCACATAATGCCTAAAATAAGGCCTATGCCCCAGGCCAGCATAATAAATATCTCTATCATTTTGATTTCTCCTTGTTACAATTTAATGTTTCTAATTGTTTTTTTGAATCCGGGGAATCCGGAATCCGGGGACACATGACCTATTTCTTTCTTCTTCCGGGTTTTTGTGGCCTTAATATCCTGCCTGTTAGCTTTTCCAGACGGTCTATGAATTCCTTTCCCCCTAAAGGCCTTCCAATACGTGTGTGCTTATTGAAAAGCTTTATGTCAGATTCTTTGTCTCCTTCCGCTAAAAACGACTTCCAATCTATTATATCTTCAACAAGAAAATTATCGGACAACAAAAAATCTTTCGTTTTGTAGACATGCGCCTTTGCGCTTGAAAACTTATAATCTTCCGCCTTTTTCACAAGGCCAGCTCGTACTGGATTGCGTTCTACATAACGGATGGCCGCATAAAGATGGGTTTCGTCCATTGGAAAAGAAGCAAACCTCCCTTGCCATAAATACCCTCTCCACCCTTCTCTGAAATTTATTATCCGCGTATAATGCTTATGGGTATCGCCTATCCCTTTTGCCAAACTATCCTCTCTCTCAGGAACAACGATCAGATGAACATGATTATCCATAAGGCAATACGCCCAGAGAGCTGATCTCGCTTCTTTAACATGTTTACATAACAAATTAAGATAGGTTATTTTATCTCTATCGCTGAAAAAAACTTTTTGAGATCTATTACCGCGCTGAGTAATATGATGAGGAATATTTGGTATAACAACCCTCGCCATTCTTGCCATGAAATAAATTATAGTAGGATGTAATAGTTATGTCAATGAATTGAGTGATGTGTCCCCATAATTGCAGGTTAAAGGCACGAAACAAGAACCATAAGTTCTCAGTCCTATCGCCCCTGGCTTATTTTATCTCTCCGCCACCACAAGCATTTCAAAATCATCGGTGGTCAGTTTGTCGTTTTTTGAAAAGGCACCGGGTTTGGCGCCGAAGATATCGATTTTTTTGAACCCGAGGCTTTTTAGAAGCCAAGTTATCTCGCTGGGCACGTAATATCGTTCGTTGCATTTGAGTTCCCTTTTATTGCCGGAGTCATCTTCAAAAACAACAGTGTTATGGTCACGGAAAGTCATCAGGTCAAAAGAGCAGTCTTTATACTGGGACTGACCTTCTTTCTGGGCCGCCTCATAGAATTCCTTGACAGAATGGAACAGCGGGAATAATCCATTTAATGTGGTGAAAATGAACTTGCCTTTACTTTTTAATGCTTTTGTCGCGTTCTTCAATATCTCAAAGTTCATCTCATCTGTTTCCATGAGAGAGAAAGCGCCTTCACAAAGCATAATCGCCACATCAAACTCACCTTCAAACGGAAGATTGCGTGCGTCCTGTACTTGGAAATCAATCGTTACTCCTGCTTCCCCGGCCTTTTCTTTTGCCCTTTTGATCTGATCCTCAGAAAGGTCAACACCTGTCACATTGTACCCTCTTTTTGTCAGTTCAATAGCATGCCTGCCCGTGCCGCAACCGATATCTAATATCTTTAAGGACTTATCGCAGTTTATCTCCTCTTCTATAAAATCACATTCGCCTGCAGTCCCCTGAACAAAACATTCTTTGTCGTATTTATGTGCGTAATTCTCAAATAATGACTCGTACCATTGTTTCATAATTATTCTCTTTTGTAACATACCGGAGCGATACGGCTAAAACAGGGCAGCTTCCCCGAAGAAAATAAAACCCAGAGCCTTGCCTAAGTCAACTCCTCCAGCGGCCAGACAAAAGCTTTAATACCTTCTCTACCCAGTTTCTTGCGCAATTGCGCTACACAGGACAATAACGAATCTTTCCTCTTTTCCTCGCAGGCAATATATAGAATATTATTTTTGCCCGGCCAGACATCATTGCCCAAATGAGCCCCTGATGTTTTTCCTTTGCCGTAAATGCCTTTTATTTTAGTATAATTCTCAAGGCAGCAGCTCTCCAAAGACTCCATAACCTCCATATCCATAGCTTCATTATAAACAATCATAACCATTTTCATCTTACCGCTCCATTTTTCTTTATACGTGACTCAAATACGGCATAAAGCGTAGGCACAAACAACAGGGTAATAAAGGTGGAGACGCTTAAACCGCCAATCATAGTAATACCCAAAGGCTGCCAGATTTCCGACCCTTCCCCTCTTGTCAAAGCCATAGGAACCATCGCAAAAAGCGTCGTAAATGTAGTCATCAAAACCGGGCGCAGTCTGTCTCTCCCGCCTTCGGAAATCGCCTCTGCCATCTTCAACCCTCTTGCTCTTAATATATTAATATAACTTATCAAAACTATAGCATTGTTGACTACTATACCGGTAAGCATGACTATCCCTAAAAAAGCGATGGTGCTTAAAGGTGTACTGGTCAGAATAAAAGCAAAAATAACTCCGGTAAAAGTAAAGGGTATAGCAAACATAACTATAAAAGGGTCAAGAAGGGATTCGAACTGAGCCGCCATGACCATATACACCAAAGCTATACCCAGCAAAAGCAATAAAAACAAATCGGCAAAAGCTTCCTGCTGCTCTTCGGCTTCACCGCCGTAATTGATAGAGATCCCTTCAGGAATAGGGATCCCGCCGATACCTTTACGAATATCTTCCATCACCTTCCCCAGGGAACGAAGATGCGTATTGGCCTCTACTCTCACGACACGCTCTCTGTTTTTTCTTTCTATCTCAATGGGGCCGACAGTCTCTATTATCTCGGCAACATTCAAAAGCCTTATCTGTTTCTTTGTATGAGGAGAAACTATCGCCAGGTTTTTCATGTCTTCTATGGTCTGACGGTCGGACTCTTCAAGCCTCACACGCACATCGTAAGTATTGCCTCTTTCCCGGTAACTCGTTGCCACTGCCCCTTCGATATAACTGCTGATACTCTGCGTTATAACATTCATATTCAGCCCTAACGCGCTGGCTTTGACCCTATCCACAACGACCTGCAGCTCCGGCCTTTCCAGCTCTCTTGTAATGCTGACATCAACCGCGCCGGGTATCTTTTCGACGATACTTTTGATCTCTTTAGCCAAACGGTCTGTCTCTTCAAATGAATTCCCGAAAATCTCGATCTGTATTTTTT
>JAFGLX010000029.1 GCA_016927795.1 Candidatus Omnitrophota bacterium | reverse complement strand
GTCTATTACATCGAGCATGCCGCCGAGTCCGGGCAGGATTCCACTGGCGTCTTTTACGTCAAAATCCCTTTTAAAGAGACTTTCCGCCAGATCCCCCATCTGGCCGGTAATTCCCAATAAAATTCCTAAGAAAATCAGGTGCCCCACGGATAGGTCTATTAGAAAAAATTTGCATACGACCGCGGATAGCACCCCAAAAACTAACCCTCCGAGCGCTCCTTCCCTCGTTTTGCGCGGGCTTATGCGTTTTATTAAAAGGTTTTTGCCGAATTTCCTGCCTATAAAATAGGCGCCTACATCGTTCATCTTGGTAACCAAAATAAGAAACGCTACTAATTTTGCGCCATCCGGCAAATATTTTATTTTTATAAAAAATGAAAAAAACCAGCTTATGTAAAACAGGGCAAAAAGGGTGATCGCGGCGCTTACAAGATGGTCTTTGGCGCCGTCGCGCCTTGCGAACTGAAGAACAAACGTACAAAGGCACGCCAGGACAATAAAAACAGGCTCGAGATTAGCATAGCCTTCCCCTAAATGCAGGCATATGCCTACCGGAATCAGGGTACCGGCCGTTATCCCGAAATACTTGTATACGAAAAGCCCTTTATTCTCGACAATGGAAAAAAATTCATAGAGCGCCAGTCCTATAAAAAGCGTCGTTACAAGACAGAAAAACCAGTTGGGTAATACAAAAACGGTGATGCCGGAAAAAAGGACTATAAGAAGGGCCGTGGCTATCCTTCTGGCTATGTTATCGTCCGCCATATCTTCTTTCTCTCTTTTGATACTCAAGGACCGCTTTTTCGATATCCGCCTTTCCGAAATCCGGCCATAGCTTGTCGGTTATATAGATTTCCGCGTAAGAGACCTGCCACAAAAGAAAATTGCTGAGGCGTGACTCACCGCTTGTCCTTATCAAAAGATCCGGCTCCGGCAGGTTTTTTGTGTAGAGAGATTTTTCGAAAATTTCTTCCGTTATGTCGTTTGCGGATATTTCGCCTTTTTCGACTTTTTCAGCGAGAATCCTGACGGCGTCTGTTATTTCCTGCCTCGCTCCGTAATTTAAGGCGAGCGTAAGGATCATGTCGACATTTTTGGAGGTTTTTTCTATAACCTCAAAAAGTTTTTCACGCACCTTGGGCGGGAGTCTTTCCAATCTGCCTATAGCGTTCAGCCTTATGCCATTCTTTAACAGTTTCTTTTCCTCTTTTACGAGATACTTATGCAAAAGATTCATAAGGCCGTCTATTTCTCTGGCGGGGCGCTTCCAGTTCTCTGTGGAAAAAGCGTAAAGCGTGAGAGCCTTTATTCCCATCTGGCGGCACGCCTCTGTTACCTTTTCAACGCTTTTAGCTCCGTTTGCGTGCCCTAAAATAGCGGCAAGACCTCGCTTCCTCGCCCACCGTAGGTTACCGTCCATTATTATAGCGATGTGCCCGGGAAGCTTTTTTCTGTCTATTTGCATTGGCCTATTTTACCGGTATAACCTCTTCGGTCTCTTCTTCCTTTTCGATGTCCTCGATATCCTTCCTTGGGTATTGAGGCAGTATAACTATTTCTACCCGTCTATTTTTCGCACGGCCTTCCGGGGTGCTATTATCCGCAACCGCCCTGAACTCACCGTATCCTATGGTCATGAGCCTGGCAGGGTCTATACGGCCTTTTTCCACCAGGTAATGATATACGTTGTTGGCCCTTGCCGTTGACAGTTCCCTGTTTGATTTCCAGCCGGAATATTTAATGGGTTCGTTATCCGTATGGCCTTCTACGCCGATGTTTTTGCTAATCGCTTTATCGTTAATAACCCCTGTAATATCGTCAAGTATAGGATATGCTTCTTTTTTGATTTTGGCCTTGCCGGAATCGAAAAGTATATTATTCGCAAGGGTTATGACAAGGCCTCTCTCGCCCAGGTCCAATCCGACCCGGCCTTTTAATTTCTTTTCAAGTTCATTTTTCATGTCCTCAAACTGCTTTTTTTCCTGTTCTCTTAGTTCGGCCAATCTCTCCACCTCCGAACTAAGCTCTTCTATCTTCTCTTTGTCTTTGGGGTTTTTCTTATAGATATTAATCGCGCAACCTGTGGTAATAAACGCTGCGACCAATAGCAACATAATTATTCTTTTCATGGCCACCTCCTAAAAATTGTATCCTGATTCTTTCTGCCGCTACCCGGATACTTTATCATACCGTCCGGATTAACTACTCGTATTGCGCTACTCGACAACTATAGTCTGCTTTCTTTCCGAGCCCACTGAAATAAGGACGATTTTTGTCCCGATAATTTTCTGTATTCTCTTAAGGTAGCTTTTTGCGTTTTTGGGTAATTTCCAAAATGACTTTATGTGTACTGTTTTCTCCTGCCATCCGTCCATCTGTTCATATACCGGCTGGCAATTCTCTATCATTTCCCTGTCCGGGCTGAAATGTTCGTACAACTTTCCGTTATATTTGTATCCCACGCATATATTTATCTTCTCCAGCTCATCCAGGACATCCAGTTTTGTAATTACTATCTCCGATATGCCGTTAACCATTACGGAATACTTCACGATGACCGAATCAAACCAGCCGCATCTTCTGGGTCTTCCGGTAGTAGCTCCGAATTCACATCCTTTGGTTCTTATTTTATCCATCATATCCCTCGTGAACTCCGTAGGAAAAGGCCCTTCCCCCACCCTTGTCGTATAAGCTTTTACCACGCCTATAACTTTGTTGATTCTCGTAGGCCCTACACCCGTTCCGGTACAGGCTCCCCCCGCCGAAGCGCTGCTGGATGTGACAAATGGGTAAGTTCCGTAATCTACGTCAAGCATAGTGCCTTGAGCGCCTTCAAAAAGTACAGATTTTTTCTTCTTCAGGGCTTTATTGAGGATAAGCGTTGTGTTGCACACAAACTCCTTAATTTTAGGCCTGAAGCTACCGTATTTCTCATAAAGTTCCTCAAAGCGGAATCCGTCAAATCCGTATAATATCTTTAAGATTTTATTTTTTTCTTCGACATTTTCCTTAAGTTTCTGTTTAAAGATTTTATCGTTCATAAGGTCCGCCACCCTAAGCCCTGAACGGGAAACCTTATCGGCATAGCAAGGGCCTATTCCTTTCTTGGTAGTACCTATCTTCGACTCATCTTTTTGGTTTTCTTTCAGTTCGTCAAATACCTTATGATAGGGAAATATTATATGGGCGTTTTCGCTGATAAAAAGCCTGCCTTTAACATCTATACTCTTTGATTCAAGTTTCCCTATTTCGTCGATAAGCGCCTTTGGGTCTATGACAACGCCGTTACCTATTATACATATTTTCTTTTTGTGCAATATGCCTGAGGGGATAAGGTGCAGGACGAAAGTCTCATCGCCTATAACTACGGTGTGACCCGCGTTATTGCCTCCCTGGTATCTCACGATGTAATCAAAATCTTTGGCCAGTAAATCTATGACTTTCCCCTTGCCTTCATCGCCCCACTGGGCTCCCAGAACTACAATGTTAGACATAATAAATCTATTCCTTCCTATCTTTGCGGCTGCCTCGGCGGTTGCGGAGGTGGCTGCGGTATCCTTGGCGCAGCCGGTGGTACAGCCTGGGTTTTGGGAACGGCCGGAGGGGTCACTACTCTCGGCGGCACGTAAATCTGGGGTGGTCTCGGTATATTCTGAATAGACCTTCTTACTGCCTCCATTTGATGTTGTATTCTTTCGGTCTGTAACCTCACGTGCTCGTTATTTATGCGGTTACGAATGTTGAGAAGCGTCTTTTTATCCAATTCTTCGACATTCGTAAAAATATCTTCCACGGCGTATCGAACGCTCAATACTTTTTTGTCTTTATCATAACTAACCTCTAGCTCGGGAATTACATTTAGAATATCCGGAGAACCCTCAAGCATACGTTTTATGCTGTCGATTATATCCTCGCTTTTCAAATTATCTAACGTTGATTCATCGATTTCAGGTTCTTCCTCGGCTTGTTTTTCGGAAGAACGCTTTTCTGCCGCTTCCGGTCTTTGGGCGGGCGATTCGGCGGAAGGTGCTGCTACGCTTGGTTTCTCGCTTAGCGCGGGTTTTGCCGGTACGGCTGTGCCATAGGAGGCGTTTTCCCCTACACCAGTCATTCCTCCCACGGCCGGTTTTTCCAAAAGCTCTGCCAAAGGCGTTGGTGCCTCTTTAGTATTGGCGTTAAGTTGAGGGGACTTTGCTTTCTTCTCTTCCTCGGGAGGTACCGATTTTTTTTTATGTTTTTTAAAAATACCTAGGATTTTGCGTAAGGCGGTCTTTACGATTCCTGCATTTTCCTTTTCTTCGACGGCTGGTTTGGCGGTTTGCGTATTTACTGCCCTCGCCAGTGGTTTTTCGTTCTCTGTCTTTTTAAAAATATTATACAGTTTTCGCCAGGTCGTTTTGACAAAACCCGTTTTTTCCCCTTCTGCGAAAGAAAAGGAAGCGAAAAAAAACGCTGCCAGCGCTATAAAAACGGAAATTCTAAAAATTTTCTTTGTCGGCATACGGAAAATCTCCCTTATATGCAGCATGGCCAGTCCTATCGCCGCTTTCACCTGCGCCTCGGGTGGAATGCCTTTTTGGCAGCGTATTTTGCCTGGTCCCGATACTGTCCTGTCCTGGAATTTTCTGCATGAAAACAGAGCCCCTACGGCTTTACAGCCGTGGTGCCTAAAAACCCGCCTTCAATGTATTAGGCGACATCTCGCCGAAACGTTACTTGTCCGCATTCATCCACGGCTTTAAAACAACGGTCTTTTGCGCGAAGGCGGACAAATGCGCATACCGGCTACTTAAGCGGTGTCATGGTAAATATTTTCCTCGCGATATCCGGGTATTTGGCTATAAACCTGAGCTCATCCTCTGTAAGCGGTTTTTGGGTATGTACGTTTGCGTAACGCACCAATTCCAGAATCTTGTTGGCTTCTTTCTGGCCCCTGAATTTAATCTCCAGCTTGTCATAAACATTCCTAAAACCCTTTATACCGCTGTATTCACCCGCCGTAATACACCTTCCGGTTTCTATGACTTCGGGCTCGCCCCGGCCGAGTTCCTCAAAATCATAAAGCTCGTAATTCCTTCTGTCTTTTAACGCGCCGTCAGCATGTATCCCCGACTCATGAGCAAACGCATTCTTCCCTACCGCTACCTGGTTTACCGGTATCGGTATGCCAAAAGCGTAAGATGCGTATTTGGCTATTTTCCACGTTTTCTTAAGATTTATTCTCTCGTCCAGCTTATATCTGCCCTGAAACCCGCTGGAATACTTTATGGCTAGGATGACACTGACAAGGTCTGCATTACCGGCTCTCTCGCCCATGCCGTTTACGGTAGTGTTTATGTAAGCGTCCACACCGGAATCTATTGCCGCCTTTGCTCCCGCGACGCTGCAGGCCACCACCATGCCAAGGTCATTATGGCAATGCAGCTCTATGGGCATCTCTACCGTCGAGGCCAGATGCGCGACCCTGTCATATATGGTGAAAGGGTCGTCAAATCCGAGCGTGTCGCAATATCTTATCCTGTCGGCTCCGGCTCCTTTTGCCGCAAGCGAAAATTCTATAAGATAATCAATATTTGTCCTTGAGGCGTCTTCCGCATTCACACCTATTGTCTCTATACCCTCTTTCGCGGCTGTTTTAACCGCATCCACCATATTTTCTATTACGTCTTTTTTGGTATATTTGCCTTTGAATTTTCCGCTTATCATCTGATCCGAGGTTGAAATAGATAGATTAAGATGTTCCACGTTAGTCATTTCAATCGCTTTTAGGACATCCTCCCTTATGGCCCTTACCCACCCTTCGAGAATAATCGGCTTCAAAACCCCTTTTTTGGCAAGTTCCAGGTTCGCATTAATGTAGTTTGTCTCGTGCCTGGTAACCGGGAAACCGAATTCGCTCTGGTGTATTCCCATGTCATTAAGGTATATGTTTATCATGGTCTTCTGCAGCTTTGCGAGGCCAAGCCTGGATGTCTGGACGCCATCCCTGTTCGTTACATCTATAATGCTTATTGTGTTTTCTTTTTTCTCCATTTTATGTCCTTTTGTTAACACGGGTATACACGGATTAAACGGATTCTAAACGGATTTAACGGATACGTACGGCTATCGGGATAACCAAGTGAAATATCTGTAAAATCCGTAAGAAATCCGTTAAATACGTGTCTTACAATTTTACGTATTTTACTTCCTTTATATGATTCGCTTTGCTAATATTTTTTAACACCGCTTCCGAAACAGCGCTATCGACGTTTATAAGTGTAATAGCATCGCCGCCCTGTTTAACCCGGCCAAAGCTCATCGCGGCAATATTTATCTTGTTTTCACCCAGAATGCTGCCCAGCTCGCCTATTATGCCCGGCTTGTCCATATTGTGAATAACGAGCATGTGCCCCTCCGGCACTACGTCAACGTAAAATTGATTAATTTTTACTATGCGCGGGTCGATTTTTGTAAAAAGCGTGCCAACTATGAGATTTTTATTTTTCTTGTCCGTTTCTACTTCTACCGCTATTAGATTTGCGAAATCCTCTATCTCTTTTGTCTTCTCCTCGTTTATCTTGATACCCCGTTCCTGGGCGATAACAATGGCATTTACATAGTTTACCTTTTCTTCCAGGGCGGGCTCCAGCATACCCTTCATAATAGACCGTGTCATGTGGCTCAGATTGTGCTGAACAATATCGCCCACGTATTTTATCTTGACTTTATCTATATAACCCTCTGCAAGCTGCGCTTGCATCTTACCTATCTTTTCGGCAATATAGAGATAGGGCTCTATAAGCTTGAAAAGTTCGGGTTCTATGGACGGCACGTTTACAGCGTTACGTATGCCTTTCTTCGAAAGCGCGTTTTTTATGCTGGTAGCTATATCTATAGCTACGTTTACCTGAGCCTCTTCGGTAGAAGCTCCAAGATGCGGAGTTGTTATTACTTTGTCGATACCTACTATTTTGGATTCGGCGGGAGGCTCTTTCTCATACACGTCAAGCGCCGCGCCGGCCACAACGCCATCCTCTATAGCTTTGGCGAGAGCGGATTCGTCCACAATACCCCCGCGCGCGCAATTTATAATACGCACCCCCTTCTTGACTTTTTTCAGCGCGCCTTCGTTTATTATATGGCGCGTGTCATCGGTAAGCGGGGTGTGCACCGTTATATAATCTGAATTTTTTAAAAGCGTGTCTAGATCCACGGATTCTATTCCCAAAGATTTCGCTTTCTCCGGGAGAAGAAACGGGTCGTACGCTATAACCCTCATTTGAAAACTAGCCGCGCGTTTTGCGACTTCCGTGCCGATTCTCCCGAGCCCGATTACCCCCAGCGTCTTGCCGTAAAGTTCGATACCCATGAATTTTTTGCGGTTCCACTCGCCTTTTTTAACGGACGCGCTCGCCTGCGGTATATTACGGGATAACGCCAGGATAAGTGAAAAAGTATGTTCTGCGGTAGAGACCGCGTTGCCTCCGGGAGCATTCATAACGATAATGCCGCTTTTTGACGCCTCGTTTACGTCCACATTATCAAGCCCGACGCCGGCTCTGCCTATGTATTTCAATTTTTTTGCGTGCTTTATAATGTCCTTTGTAACCTTTGTCTCGCTTCGCACTATAAGGGCGTCGTAATCCGCTATGATTTTCTTAAGTTCTTCCGGAGGAAGCTTCGGCTTTACGTCAACTTCGAAGTCTTCCTCGCTTTTCAGTATCTCTATACCTGCTTCCGAAAGTGGATCACTTATTAGTATCTTGATAGCCATGTATAATCTCCTCTTAACATTTTTAAGTCTGTTTCAAATCTGAAATATGAAACAATTTTTTACGTTTAAATTTCCAATAACTAAATCCCAATAACGAATCAAACCCCAATTTCCAAATATTAATGTCCAAATTTAAATTGTGCCATTGAACATTCATTCATCATTGGTACTTGCCGCCTTTGGCGGGGACATTGGTCATTCATATATTAGCTTGTAGTCAACCTTGTTTATTGCTAGTTAACTCCTCAAGCGTTTCCTTCAACTTGCCAAGAGCAAACTGTAGGTCCTCGCGGCTTATGCCGCCCATATGCGCGATCCTGAAAATCTTGCCCTTAAGATGCCCCTGACCTCCGGCAAAGGTTATGCCATTTGTCTTTAAAGAGTCGATTAGTTTCGCTCCGTCTACGCTTTCCGGTACGTTTACCGCCGTAACTGCATCTGACGGAAACCTGGAAAAAAGAGATAGCCCAAGACCCGCTATGTAGTCACGCACATAAGACGCGTCCTTTCTGTGCCCGGCCACAAAATTATCAACTCCATTTTGCGTAATTATGGACAAAGCTTTTTCCAGGCCCACAACAAGCGTTATCGCCGGGGTAAAGGGATTATCGGATTTTTCTATAAGCTTATCGTATTTGGCAAAATCGTAATAATACCTTGGAAGCGTGGATTTTTTCACCATATCCCAGGCTTTTTTGCTTACGGCGCAAAAAGAAAGTCCGGGCGGCAACATTAAACCTTTTTGTGAACCTCCTATCGCAATATCCACTCCCCAACCGTCCATATCAAACTCGTCAGAGCCAAGCCCGCTTATAACGTCCACTACCAGTATTGCGCCTGTCTTATTCACGACGCCCGCTATGGATTTTATATCGTATACCGTGGCTGTCGAGGTTTCGCAAAGCTGGGTAAAAACTGCCTTCACTTTCCTGTTTTCTTTAAGGATCTCCTCCAGCGCAGGCGCTTCGGGCCTCGTGCCCCACTCTATGTCAAAAGGTAAGACATTAACTCCGTAAGCTTCGCATATTTCGGCGAATCTTTCCCCGAACTTACCGCCGCGTATAACTATAACACTGTCTCCTTTTGAAAGCGAATTACATACGCTGGCCTCCATAGCTCCCGTGCCGCTTGAGGCAAACGTAAGCACGTTATTTTCGGTCTTAAAGGCAGACTTGAGTTTGTCATTCACTGTCTGGAAGATATCTCTATACTGTTTCGTCCTGTGATGAATTATGGGTTTTGCCATTGATTCAGCGACTTCGGCCGGTATGGGCGTCGGACCCGGCGTAAGCAGATATTTTTTCATTAGTGCTCCTTTTTGTTTTATTTATTATCGCAATATGACAATCCGGTCACGCTTTTTTCTTTACCGATTCTACCACTTCGTCTATTATTCCGTATTCTTTGGCCTCTTCCGGCGACATAAAATAGTCCCTGTCGGTGTCTTTCTTGATTTTATCAAGCGACTGTCCCGTGTGATTTGCAAGAATCTGCTCGATTTTGTCTTTCAATCTTAAAATTTCTTTTGCCTGTATGCTGATGTCGGCGGCAGCCCCTTGCACGCCACCCCATGGCTGGTGTATCATTATGCGGGCGTGAGGAAGCGCATAACGCTTTCCTTTGGTACCTGCTGAAAGAAGGAGCGCGCCCATACTGGTCGCCTGACCGACGCAATAGGTATTAACGTCCGGCTTAACAAACTGCATAGTATCGTAAATAGCAAGGCCGCTTGTAACATGGCCGCCGGGTGTATTTATGTACAGATTTATATCCTTATCCGTATCCTCCATTTGTAAAAACAGTAACTGGGCAATAACAATGTTGGAAATATTATCGTCTATAGGGGTCCCTATGAATATTATCCTGTCCTTAAGCAGCCTTGAATAAATATCATATGCCCTTTCGGCTCTGCCGGTCTGCTCTATTACCATCGGCACTAGTATACTCATTTCGTACCTCCTTACTTACCGTAAACGTCAATTCTCTTCTATCACGTCCGCTTCCTTAAGCAGAAGCTCAAGCACTTTTGATTCCTTTATGTCCTCGCTAAGGCCTCCGATAAGATCTTCTTTCTGGTAATATTCTTTTACCTCATTAAATGGTTTGCCGAAAGATGCGGCAATTGCCTCAAGTCTTTTGTCTATATCGGCCTCATTCACTTTAATTTTCTCCGCGCGGGCTATGTCATCCAGTATAAAATACAGTTGCACCTTGTTTTTTGAGTCAATCTCTATCTGGGATTCCATACCATTTATCCTCTTCTGTATCTCATCTTTAGGGACCCCCTTCTGGGAAAGATCGGTCTCCAGCCGCTTCTGGAGAACCTCCTTTTGCCGTTTAACAAGATTGGACGGAACGTTGAACCGGTGGTCTTTAAGAAGTTTTTCCAGAACCTGATTCTGCATATCTATCCTCGAGGCGTTCTCCTTACGCTTGAAAAGCTGTGATCCTATGTCTTTTTTAAGCTCTTCCAGATTCTCTACGTTCATTCCTTTGGCAAATTCATCATTCAATTCGGGGAGTTCTTTTTCTTTCACTTCTTTCACGAAAATCGCAAAGCGCGCTGTTTTGCCCGCGTATTTTTTGTCCGGATAATTGTCGGGCAATTTCTTCTCTATCTCTTTTTTTTGCCCTTTCGCAAGGCCCACAAGCTCCTCGCCCATGCCAAGAAGAGATGCTTCTTTATCAACCAAAATCCACATATTCTGGTTTTTCTTGGTTATAAGCGCCCCATCCACAAACGCCTCTACTTCGCATACGGCATAATCGCCTTTTCTTAGGTCTCTTGATACGTCGTTGTATCTTGCGGACATATTGCGCAATTTGAGTAACGTTTCATCCATTTCCTCTTTTGACGCGGAAATTCCTTTTTTCTTTACCTGTATCTTTTTATAGTTTTTCAGTTTAAAACTTGGTCTTATATCCACTTCGGCCTCAAAATTCAGATTCTGACCGGCTTTGAAATCTATCTTTGAAATGCGGGGGAAGCTGACCGGCACAAGCCTGTAAGTATCAAGCGCTTTTTTGTAGCCTTCAGGAACAAGCCTTTTCAGCACTTCTTCCTCTACGGCCTTGGAGTGATGCTTCTCCAGAAGGTCCTGCGGTGCCATGCCTACGCGAAAACCCGGAATTTTTGCCACCTTCTTTATCTCCTGATAGACCTCCTCTGTAACCTTTTTAACCAGATCGGCAGACATCTGTATCTCCAGGAGTTTCGTACATTCCTCTATATTTTTTATGCGTGATTTCATTTTATCGTTTACAGGCGAATCAGTATATCACATCGTGAATTTTTCGCCAAGATATATCTCCCTTGCCTTGGGATTGGTTATAAGTTCGTCCTTGCTGCCTGAAATAAGTATTCTTCCGTCGCACATAAGATAGGAACGGTCGGTAATCGTGAGCGTCTCCCTTACGTTATGGTCGGTAAGAAGTATACCCATATTTTTCTCTTTGAGTTCCTTTATCACTTCCTGGCAGTCGTATACAGCGATAGGATCTATGCCGCTAAAAGGCTCATCCAAAAGAATAAAGAGAGGATTGGTGACTAAAGCCCTTGTTATCTCAAGCCTGCGTCTTTCTCCCCCTGAAAGCATATAGGCTCTGCTTTTTCTTAAATGCGCGATTTTCAGTTCTTCCAGTAGCTCGTTGAGCCGCTTTTTTCTTTCTGAACGCGGGAAATCCAGAGTTTCCAGAATCGCCATTATATTCTCTTCTACGGTCAGCTTTCTGAATATGGAGGGCTCCTGCGAAAGATAACCTATACCGCTTCTTGCCCTTTTATGCATGGACATACGCGTTATATCTTCCTTGTCAAAAATAATCTCCCCTCTGTCGGGCGAGATTATTCCGGTTATCATATAAAAAGTGGTTGTTTTCCCGGCACCGTTAGGTCCTAAAAGCCCCACAACTTCGCCGCGTTTAACATTTATATCCACTCCGTCCACTACGCGGCGGCCCCCGTATGATTTAACTAGTTTCCTTGTCTCCAGTAAATGCATATTTAAAAGTTTAAAATTAAAATCTCAAAACTAAAAACTGTTGTATCGCTTTTCAGCGATTCTATATATTTAAGGTTCGAAGGACACATCGATTTTGAGTTTTTCATTTTGCGTTTTGAGTTAAAATGTTATTTCGCCTATATTTTCTATATCCCCGCCTTTGTGCACTATCTCCACCCTGCCCTCTGTAACAACCTTTACTATTTTGTTCGTCTTCGGGTCCAGATAAACCGTAAGGCGGTCTGTAAGAGTTTGGCTGTTATTGTCGGCTATTTTAACATTGTTGTTAAAAATAGCCACACATTTATCATGGTCTATCTCAAAAGGACCGTTACAGGTGATTCTCCTGTCAGGTGATATGTTCACTTCTACGTCCTCTGAGAATACGGCTTGTTTAAGGCGTGGTTTTGTAACCACGCCTTTACCCCTGCAGGATATATTTTCTCTCGTTACCGTAACGTAATAATCTGTGCTTATCTCCTCTGTCTTTGCGCTCCACCTCGCATAATCGGTAGAAAGTTCTCCGCCGTCAGATGTCTTTCCTACTATGTTATCCAAAAGCTCCACATCCTGTGTTTTTTTATCGTAAACGGCCTTATCGGCAAAAATGGTGAATGTCATATCGTCACCGTAATATACTGCCTTAAGATTGGCTATGTTGATTTTATCCGAAATTACGTTGGCCGACTCACCTTCAAGCGTCCATTGAATTTTCTTCCCCTTGCCGAAGCCCTCCACTTTGAACGAGTATACCTCCTGCTTTATTTGCAGACTTTTCTCTATGTCGGATTCGGCCTCTGCTTCAGCCGCTTTCTCTGAAGTAGAGCGCTCCGCACGTCCGGAACAGCCCGATATCCCTGCTCCAGTGATAAGTATTATGATAAACAAAAAAATGTTTTTTTTAGAAAAAATCATTTATGCACCGTGCTTTCGGCCTTCTCCGGTAGAGTCTCATGCGGCGCGGTTTTCCATCTTCTGTGAATCCATACCCACTGCTCGGGATATTTCCGTATGTACCTTTCTATTATCTGCGACCATGCCTGCGTATTCAACTTAATCGTGTCTTCTTTATCGGTTTTTTCTACTATCTCTATCGGTTTCTCCACAATAAGCCTGTGTCCGTTTTTCTCCCTTATCATAAAACATGGTATAAGGGCTGCACCGCTTGCCATGGCCAGCGCAACCGGTGCTTTAGGTGTATAAGCCTTTCTTCCGAAAAAATCCACAAAAACACCGTCAACACTGTCCACGTCCTGGTCAGCCAGTATGCCCACTATGCCGTTATTCTTTAGTATCTTCAAAATCTTTTTCGGGGACTCGTCTCTATACACCACTATAGCTCCCTTGGAGGTCCTAAGACCGCTTATAAAATTGTCATACCCTTTAAAGTAAATTCGCCTTGCTATAACGCCGCCGTAATAGCCCTTCAGTAAGAAATAGACGGGTATAAGTTCCCAGTTGCCGAAGTGTGATGCCAGCATAAGAACGCCATTGCCCCTGGATAGTGCGCGGTCCACTATGTCACGACCCTCTACGGTTACCCATCTGTCTATATTTCCGGCGTTCAGTTTATAATGCATGTTTACCCATTCCACGCCGTTTTTGCATAAATTTATGAATACGCTAATCGCTATGTCTCTGATTTCAGTCTCGCTTTTTTCCGGAAAAGAGTTGCGCAAATTATCGATGGCTGTTCTGCGCTCTTTCTTTCCAAAAATAAAAATAAGCCTTCCTACCACCGTTGCCATAAATAGTCCTATACGGAGAGGAAAAACGGCGATAAAAAAGCCCCCTATTTTGAGAATATAATATATATAATAACGCCTGGTTTTTATCTTCATATTGGGATATTATATTACCACAATATCACGACGGGCGCAATATAAAATACGCCCGTAAAATAAAGGGCGAAAGCCGTATAGTTTGCAAGGACGGATTTGTTTTTGTGGTCTTTTATTGCGGCAGGTATTCCCGTTCCACGGTTGTTTTTATTCCCCCGCGCAGATTGAATTCGGCCCTTATCCTGGCCGAACGAGGATGCGAGGCTTTAACGAAATCGTCCAGAATGCGATTTGTGACGTTTTCATGGAATATGCCTATGTTACGGAAGGCGGACAAATAAAGTTTGAATGATTTCAATTCCACGCAAAATTTATCGGGCCGGTATTCCACTGAAATATGGGCAAAGTCGGGAAGGCCTGTTTTTGGGCATACACATGTAAATTCGGACGTCTCAACCCGTACGTTATAATCCTTATCTTTGTATTTGTTCTCTAAAATATCTATTTTCGGCAATGCCATGCTACGGACATTGTCCTGCAGGCCGGTATATGACGACGGTTTATTCTTTTTCATATCCTATCCCCCTGACCCCGGCAAACCTCCGCACGACGGCTTTGCTTATCGTGTGACGGTCTAAAACGGGTTTATTTTATCCCCAATATCCTGTGTACCTGCGGTATTATTTCCACCCGCTTCATTTTCTCCCCTATGAGGGTTTTGAAATACTCGGTAACACTTTCGTTTATTCTGTCTCCCCCCTCCGGAGGTGTTACTGGCTGTAATACAACGGCTATATCACTTGATATTCTTACGATAATATTTCTCATTCGCAATATGTCCGAAACAGAAGTGGCGGGGGTAACTACTGCCTTAACGAATACTTCCTTTCTTTTTGCCACCTTCAGGAATTTTTCATGTAATTCCCAGTGAGCTACTTCTGCCGTAGAAGAAGGCAGCTTAAAATCCATCGCAATTATGTCTACATAATCTATTACCTTGGTAATGCCGCCGTGAAGCGTCCCGTTTGTCTCAAGATAGATGGTTTTATCGTAAAATTTTCTATACTCATGTAGAAAGTCCCTGATAAAATCCGCCTGAAGCAACGGTTCACCTCCGGTAAAGGATATGGAATGGTAGGGCTCGCTATGCTCCAAAATCCTGCTCATAAGAGAACTCCTTGTAAAGCTCCCGTATGAGTCTAATTTTGTATCGCAGAATGCGCAGGACAGATTGCAGCCATAAAACCTGATGAAAAGCTGTCTTGTGCCTAAATATATGCCCTCGCCCTGCAGCGACAGGAATATCTCCGATATTTTAGCTTCTTTCATATTTCTACATTAGCATTGTACGTTAGCAGAGAATAGCAAGTATAGAGGCGCGAGAATCTTCCTCTTTCTACTTTCCAAGATACGGGTCTACAATACCTAGCTGCCTGAATGCCCGCGTGCGGAATCGGCAACTGTCGCACATGCCGCAAGGCTCGCTCCCTCCCATGTAGCACGACCACGTCGCCCCGAATGGCACGCCAAGCTGCAGCCCGAGCTCAATGATGTCTTTTTTGCGTTTATTTATAAGAGGCGTATAAATCCTTATCCGTTTTCCTTTTTTGGTGCCTTTATCTATGGCCTTTTTAAATGCCCTGAAAAATTCTTGCCTGCAATCAGGGTACCCCGAATAATCCTCGGTATGAGCCCCTATAAACACGGAAGTCGCGTCTATAGTTTCCGCGAAAGACACCGCAATGCTTAAAAATACCAGATTTCGCGCGGGCACATACGTCGACGGTATGCCCTTTTTCATGCTTCGGAAAGACCGTCCTAGTGGGATACCGGATTTCCGTTCAAGAAGGGAGCTCCCCTTCCAGAAGAAAGGAAGTTTTATGATTTTCTGAGGGCACCCGGCGATTTTACATATATGCCTGGCGTATTTTATCTCTATTTTATGCCGCTGGCCGTAATCGAAAATTAAGGCGGTCGGCGCGAAACCTTTATTTTTTGCCAGGTACAGCGTAACGGCGGAATCAATGCCACCCGATAGAAGTATAACGGCTTTTTTCATCTAAATTTTCAAGGGCAATATACATCAGGCTATAGCAACTTATTTTTCATGCAAAAAGTTGCGGTTAATTTTCGTAACTCGCACATGAAGCTGAAGTTTCCCAAACCGACACGCTAATTTTTCTGCTTGCCGAACCGCCGGCACAGCTTCCGGAATAAGAGAGGCGTTCTGACAATTTGCGGTGTATGAACGCGGCTATATTCTCCGAGGTAGGGTTTTTTTTCTTGAAATACGAAAGGTCGTTCAAATACTTGTGGTCCAGCCCGTCCAGCACACCGGTAAGCTTGTTTTTCAGCTCTTTGAAATCCATTATCATCCCGTTTTTGTCAAGGGTGTCGCTGCATACTGAGACCTCGATTTTCCAGTTATGCCCGTGGAGAGCTTCGCATTTACCTTTGTAATTCCTGAGATTGTGGGCTCCTGAAAATTCGTCCGTAACCTTTATTTCGTACATGATTATATGAATCTTGTCTACAGGATTTAACGGATTCTTTACGGATTAAACGGATATCCATTTAATCCGTCTCAAATCCGTGTGAATCCGTATTTTATTCGAAATATCTTCGTGTCACCACGTCCCACTTGCCCTGCGCCTTGAGGATAATATCGCAAATTTCCCTTACGGCGCCCCGCCCGCCTTTTTTCTGCGTCAGGTAATGAGCTGCTTCTTTTGCTTCCTCGGAAGCGTTTGGCACGGTAACGGCTAATCCTACCCTCTTAAGTACCGGTATGTCTACCAAATCGTCCCCGGCAAAACAGATTTCGTCATCATTAACCCTGAATCTTTTTTTTATCTCCTTGAGGGGCTTTATCTTGTAATGATTCTCGTATATTCTGTCTATTCCCAATTGTTTTGCCCGTATACTTACGATTCGCGAGCTCTTGGCGGTAATTATGGCGCACTTTATGCCGGCTTTCTTTAGCATCATAATGCCAAGGCCGTCTCTTACGTCAAAATTTTTGATCTCATCCCCGTAATTACCGATTATTATTCTTCCGTCGGTAAGGACACCGTCGACATCCAGAAGTAAAAGTTTTATTTTTTTGGCGCGTTCTTGTATGTCTTTCATATCTTTTTTAAACACGGATTTAACGGATTCAGAAACACGGATTTTCACGGATTATCCGTGTGAATTCGTTCAAAAATCTGTGTTAATCCGTGTACAGAGCTAGACCAATCCCGCCTTAAGGATGTCCTGTACGTCAAGAAGCCCTATGGGTCTTCCTTTTTCGTCCACAACAGGTATTTCGTCTATTTTCCGCGAACGCAGAATCTGGAATGCCTCGGCAGCCAGTTTTTCTCTTTTTATGGTAATAGGCGACTTCGTCATTATTTCTTTTATTTTTTTGTTAGCTATGTTGGTCTTTCCGTCCAAATGCCTGCGGAGGTCTCCGTCCGTAAAAATACCGATGAGAACGCCTTTTTTGTTCACGACACTGGCGCTGCCGGCCCTGGCTTTGGTTATTTTCACAAGAACCTCTTTTACCCTGCTGTCCTCGCGGACAACGGGATTCGCCTGCCCTTTTCTCATAATATCCCCCACCGCAAGAAGGAGCCTTTTTCCAAGCATGCCTCCCGGGTGATAAAAAGCGAAGTCTTTCTCCCTGAACCCTTTCCTGTCCAATAGGCTTACGCACAGCGCGTCGCCCAGCGCAAGCATAACCGTCGTGGAAGTGGTGGGCGCAAGCCCCAGGGAACACGCCTCTTTCTTAACGGAACTGTCCAGAACAAAATCCGCGTTTCTGGCCAGCGTGGACTTTGTGTTACCGACCATGGCTATGAGGCGGGCGCCTATTTTTTTGACTATCGGCAGAAGCTTTATTATTTCTTCGGTCTCGCCGCTATTTGAAAGCGCCAGAAGGCAATCGTCCCTGGTTACGCGCCCTAGGTCACCATGCATGGCCTCGGCTGGATGCAGGTAGAGCGAGGGGCTACCCGTCGAGGATAGCGTCGCAGATATTTTCTGCGCGATAAAACCCGGTTTTCCCATGCCCGTTACAATGATCCTGCCTTTTAATCCTGACAGGAAAGCTATTATTTTTTCGAAATTGCTGTCGATTTTTTTTATCGAGTCCAGTATGGCCTTTCCTTCTATGTCTAGCACGCTTCTGGCTACTTTACGCTCTTTCGACATTGTCTTTTAACTCCTCGAGTTTTTTTATTTTTACCAAAAACGCTTTAAGCTCTCCCAGATTGAGCATATTTGGACCGTCGCTCAACGCCTTTTTGGGGTTTTCGTGTACCTCAACAAAAATCGCATCCGCACCGCAGATGACGGCGCAAAAAGCAAGCGGTTTTATAAACTCTTTTTGCCCGCCGCTTTTGGTGCCGAGACCGCCCGGCAACTGAACCGAATGTGAAGCGTCGAAACAGACAGGATACCCGAATTTTTTCATGATAAGAATCGCGCGAAAATCGCTTACAAGCATGTTGTATCCGAAACTTGTCCCCCGCTCGGCTATTATTATATTGCGATTACCCGCATGTTCTATTTTTTCAATTATGTTTCTGACGTCCCACGGGGACAGGAACTGTCCTTTTTTGACAAGCAAAGGCTTTTTTGATTTTGCCGCTACGGTTAT